>JAKISY010000088.1 GCA_021648365.1 Verrucomicrobiales bacterium | reverse complement strand
AAGTGAGAGTGTGCCGTTGGGTCAGGTCCTTCGTGTGGTTTTTTTGGGTAAGGCTCCTTGTCACCGTTGTTTGGTGGTAGCGGAGGGGGTGAGTCAATCGCAGGGGGAAGACAAAGAGGTTTGGGAAGTGAGTGGTATGCGATTGATCCATTTGCTTGGTGAGGGCGCGTTGCTTCTTGGTCGATCTAAACAGATGCCAATGTTCGTTCTTTCGCAGGATACTCTTTCTGCGGCAAGTCGTTGTGATCAACCGCTCACGCCACCGCCGCGATTATTTTTCTATTCCTGAGATTGCGGATTGCTTCGAGTGCTTGCTAAGCACTTTTGAATGAGAGTTGTCGCCGATATCACGTACCCTTGTCTTGGTGCTATGGTGTCTCGGTGGTGGGAGTCGTTAATCCTTGGGAAAGCATGCTGCGAAGACACGTCCGGCAATGACGGAAAAATGCTACAGAAATAAATAGAACTAACTTTAAAAAAATCTAAATGAATAAATTAAATAAAATCATCCTCTGTGTAGGAGTGTCAACCTTTGCTATACAGCTTCACGCTAAGGATGAGGGGAAAGAGACTGCTGTCGGGGAGCGGGTCTGTAATTGTGAAGAAGGCTCTGCTCATTCCGGCTGCGGTTCACACTCGGGGCACGGTTCTCATGCTAGCCTCTCCCCAGCGGGGATCATGTCTGATCACACGCATCACGCTGGTGGTGGCATGCTTTCTTATCGTTACCAATACATGTCTATGTCGGACAATTTTAAAGGTAGGGATAAGATATCGGATGCACAGATGATCTCTCCTACTGGTGAGGGGTATATGGTGACCCCTATCAGCATGGAGATGCACATGCATATGCTGGGCGGGATGTGGGCACCGCATGATAAGGTGACTTTGATGCTGATGGCACCCTACATGATCAACACGATGGATCATTTACGAAGAGATGGTTTTATCTTTAACACTGAGACGGAAGGGTTTGGGGATCTCAGGTTGAGTGCTTTGACTCAAGTGATGGATTTGGGTGGTCATCGGATCAATCTGAACTTTGGGCTTAGCGCTCCTACTGGTTCTATTACAGAAAAGGGATTTGTGCCAGGACCTGGAAATACGCAATTGCCTTATCCAATGCAGTTGGGCTCTGGTTCTTGGGGTTTGTTGCCTGGGCTCTCTTATTTAGGGCAATCAGGCAAATGGTCTTGGGGAACGCAATTTCTGGCGAACCTACGCCTTGATACGAATAGCCAAGGTTATCGTTTGGGTGATGAATATTCGCTGTCATCATGGGGAGCTTACCGCTGGTCGGACTGGATCAGCGCATCGCTACGTGTGGTGGGTACCACTTGGGATGATATCCGTGGTGAAGCTAAAGGATTGATGATTCCACCGAGTGTTATTGCCACTGCTGATCCGTCTTTAAGAGGGGGAGAGCGTGTAGATGTATTGGCTGGGATCAATCTATATGTGCAGGAAGGCTGGTTAAAGGGGCATCGATTAGCCTTGGAGGTGGGCGGTCCTGTTTATCAGGATCTGAATGGTCCTCAGTTGGGTAATCAATGGATGATGATGCTTGGCTGGCAGAAAGCTTGGTGATAGTGTTTGGTTAGATAAGTAATGGTGAAGAGGGCGACTGGAAAGTCGTCCTCTCTTTTCCTTGCTCAGAATAACAGAGGCTGTAACTGATAGGCGTTTAGGTGATTTGACTTCACGTAAAGCAATGCGAGCTTTATAGTATTGGCGGTTTAAATGGCATTTAAATTTTATACCAGAAAATTTCAGAGAGCGGGAGCTGTGCTACTGTCTTTGTATTTGATGCTGGTGATCAGTGGGGTAGTGGGTATCATTTTTCAAGGAGTGGCGTGGGTGGATATGAGTCAAAAATCCGGGGGGATTCGTTACCTTGCGCAGGTGGTGTTTGAGGCGGAGCCTTGTTATTTATGCGAAACAGCTCAAGAGTTGTTGAATCAAAAAGGGGGTGAGCCGGATCCGAAGAAGATGAACCGGCTGAAGTTAAGTAAGTTGAGCCTTTGTGCAGAGTTGAAATGGGATGATGTTGAGCTGTGTTTGCCGCAAAATATAACATTCACTGAGACAGAGCTTTGGAGCTTGAAGGAATTTGTTGCTGAGTTGAGTTTGCCACCTCCAAAAGCTTGATTGGTATAAATATAGTTGACGGTTTTCTCCGTTAATGAGCCTTACTTCATTCGTGAGTAAGTCAAAACCTGCTTTTATTAACAGGTTTTAAATAAGGTAATGGTCAGTCCAGACCATCGCGGATGAGCCTGCAAGGGTTTACCGTATATTCCCAGTCTCCTGTTAGAGGATATCGTGGGGAGGGCGCTTATAGAAAAGTAAAAGTAAAAGTAAAAATTAATAAAATGAAAAAATTAACTCTAATATTGGGTGTTGTATCAGTATTGACAGCACAACTTGTAGCAGATGAAAAAGAAGATGTAATGGCTTTGGGGCAGCAAAAATTCCAGTTGTGCGTAGCTTGCCATGGGGCAGATGGGAAGGGGATGAAGCCTGTTCCTGGGATGGTGATGGCTCCTTCTTTGGTGAATTCTAAAATCGTAAAAGGGAACCCTCAAGCGATGGCAGTAGCGGTGCTTAAAGGGATCAAAAAAGAGGATACCAAGTATGTAGGCATTATGATGCCTTTGGAAGCTAGTTTGAATGATGAAGAATTAGCTGCGGTGATGACTTATGTGAGGAATACCTATGGAGGTAAATCAGAAGTTATTAAGGAGAAAGATACGATCAAATGGAGAGAATTGTATTCTAAATCGAAAGAACCTTTGGCACGGGCTGAAATTGAAAAAATCGCAGCAGAATAGTAAAGTGGGTTTTGTTAAATCGAACCTAAGCTGGTTAAGTCCAGCTTGGGTTTTGAAAGTAATATCAAGTTGGTGGCTTTGGATATACTGAGATATAAAGCTACAGCTAGTTTTGTGGAAAACACATAAAAGAATGAAAATTAAATATTTACTGCTTAGAATTTGTTTTTTGAGTATATGCCTTGCGGGTTTATGTAGTTGCGGTCAGGAAAAAAAGATTGATCAAACGATGGAAAAAGCTTCGACACGTTCGTTCAAAGTTCGAGGTATCGTAAAAGAGGTTAAGCGTAAAGAAAGGCTGGTAGTGATCGATCATGAGGAGATTCCCGGTTATATGGGGGCTATGATTATGCCCTTTACGGTGAAGGATGCCTCTGAGCTGCTGGGGCTAGAGCCTGGGGACGAGATTCGTTTTGAGTATCGTGTGCAGGACTTGCGGAGTTGGATTGAAAAAGTCCAGAAGACAGGGAAGAAGGGCGGCTGATAGAGCTGCATGAAGGGAGCTGTCACTAGATCCATTCCACATCCTGATGATGAGGTGCATAGATTTACCAGCATGCACATGCTGGGTGGGATGTGGGCACCTGATGATAAGGTGACGCTGATGTTGATGGCTCCGTATATGCTGAAATCGATGCGGCACTTGCGACGAGATGGTTTGCGTTTTGATACGCGCTCGGATGGTTTTGGCGATTTCAAATTGAGCTCCTTGGTTCAAGTGCTGAGTCGGCAGGATCACCGGGTGAATTTGAATTTTGGAATCAGTGGATGATGATGCTCGGTTGGCAGAAAAACTGGTGAATCGGTGATGCTGATGAAGGGGCGGCTCGATGAGAGTCGCCCTTTTTTGTGGGTAAATCGGGCCTTCGGGACACGGTACCGAAAACACGGTATTAAGGTAAAAGGAGATGGACAAAAGTGTTTTTTTTAGAGATAAACAAGGTGTGTGAGAATAAAACTTCGCGATTAGAGTGTAAGGCGTTGGATTTCTACTATTTTTAGCAACTCAAGACCCATGGCAGCAGAAATATCATTATTGGAAGAGGCGTTGAAAGCTTCTCCGGACAACTGGAAGACTCGGCGCTTTTTGATTGATCATTGGGTGGAACAGGGGGATCCGACGCAGGCGGCCAATTTGGTCAAAGAGGCACCATCTTTGCCTGATGATGAAGCTGAGAAGCTTTTTGCTGCGGAAGTATTAGGGAAAAACGATGCTGCAGGGGCGCATGAAATTTTGGACAAAGTTCTGGCGGCGAACGCTGCGAGCGGCTCGGCTCATTTAGCTAAGGCTCGGTTGCATTTGGACGCGGGTGATATTGATAAAGCTGAGGCGCACATGAAGGTGGCGTCGGTGGTGGATCCGAAACTTGCTGAAGGCGAAGAGCCGCCAAGTGAAGCTGTTGAAAAGGAGGCGGAGCCTGTAGCTGAAGTTGAACCAGAACCGGTCGAAGCGGTTGCGGAGGCTGAACCAGAACCGGTCGAAGCGGTTGTGGTCGCGGAAGAGGAGCCTATCGCGGTGGCGGTTGCTGCAGTGGATGATTCGGAGCCGGTCGTAGCTGCAGTCGCGGTCGAGGAAGAAAAACCTTCGCAGCCGATTGATCCAACGCAAATGGATGAATCGACCCCGGTGGTGCCGCGTTCTTTGCGCCCTCCAGGCTCCCCCGAAACAGATCCTGCCGCGGGATCTGCACCCGTTAAACCGCGAGCATTACGTCCGATAGGAGCTCCGGAGGATGATGAAAAGGCTCACTCTGGAGCGGTGGTCGCAGTGGTTGCAACAGGTGCGGCTGTAGCAGGTGTCGCTGGCGCAGCGGCGGTGGCAGAAGCTGTGGGTACGGGTTCTGTGGGCGAGAGAGCTTTTGTGGTGGCAGAGGGCGAGGCGATTGCGGTGCATCAGAAAGGTTCGGATACCAAGGAAAAGCTTTCCGCGTTGACGACTGCGGTGTTGGTGCACGTGGCGATTGCTTTGTTATTGGGTTTGTATGTGATCGCAGTGCCGCACAATGCTCCACCGCAATTTTCAGTGCAGGCGATGTCCACCAGTGATTCGGATGATATCTCTAGTGAGAAAGTGCAGAAAATGCAGAAGACTAAAAGTTCGCCGGTGACGGCGGCGATGCCTGTCATCAGTGCTGCGGCGTTTTCTTCGGTGGCGATTCCAGAGGTGACTCAAGCGGTGAATGACCTAGCTCTAGTAAGCATGAGCGCAGATTCTGGGACGGGATTTGGCATGTCGATGGGTGGCTTTGGTGATGTATCGAACATGGGTGCTATTCCCAAAGCGATGAGATCTCGTTGCAGTATGTCGCAGCGGATGAAGCGCTTGCGTGAGAGTGGTGGTGATCCTAGCGCGGAGCGTGTGGTTCGCAATGCTCTGGGGTGGTTGACACTGAATCAGAATAAAGATGGTTCATGGGGTAAAGATTTCAAATGCGCGATGACAGGAGTGGCTTTGCTTGCCTACCTTGGTCACTGTGAAACCCCGGAATCACCCAAGTATGGCGAGTCGGTGGTGAACGCGGCTTTGTATCTGATGGATCGTGGATTGAAGAACAAAGGCAAGTTGTGGAATAAGAATATTCCTAAAGGTTCGGCTTATACCCATGGGATGGCGACTTACGGCTTGGCAGAGCTTTACACCATGACCAAAGAAAGTGGACGTGAAATCCCCCGCTTGGAATCGGTGCTGCGCAAAGCGGCGAAGGTGATTGTCGATGGACAGGATGCGCGTGGCGGATGGAATTATAAATATCAAAAAAGTGCAACCAGTGACCTTTCTGTGGGGGGCTGGCAGTTTCAAGCTTTGAAAGCGCTACACAATACGGGAAGAGATTTTCCAGGGGTGGACAAAGCTTTGGATAAAGGGATTAAGTATATCAAGGCTACACAAGATTCTCAGGGAGCTTTTAAATACAATACCAAGGACCCTAAAGGAAAAAAATCTATGACAGCGGTGGGTATGCTGGCTTTGCAGATGTGGCATCAAGAGGATTCCAATGAAGGTAAAAAGGCGATGGCTTACAATCGATCTGCTTTTGCTAACTTAAATGTGGGGAGCGATTTTTACACGCCTTATTACGCTACTCAGGTATTTTTCCTTCACGGAGGAGATGCTTGGAAAAAATATAATGGCATGTTTCAGAAAAAATTGCTAGCGGCACAGAATAAAGACGGCTCATGGTCGAAGCCTAATACTTCAGAGCATCATGGCGGTGCCGACTCACAAATTTTAGCGACTTGTTGGGCGACTTTGACCCTTGAGGTGTATTATCGATACTTGCCTACCACGGATAAAGTAGAGGGGCTGAAGGTAGGGATGAAATGAGATCTGCTCGGAAGGTGCGTTGCCTTGGCCTGAGGGGTGAGGCGGTGTAGCGAGTTTGTTCTAGAGTGTAGATGGGTTTTTCTGTGCGGACGATGATGCAAGTGTGTGAAAATAGGAAAAAATGAAACGTATTTTTTCCGGAGCGGGCTGGTTGAGCAAAAAGGCGAGCTGGCATTTGTTTTTCGCCTTGGTCTATGGCTTGCCGGGCAGCTTGATAGTTTTGATCGGGGGATACATGTATCTATTGAATGCTCGTCCTGATCTGAGTATCTGGCACGAAGCAAAGTTGGAAGGGGAGTTTACTGCCAAAAAGCATGGAGGGATGGAGGGTTTGCAGGCTTATCGAGCTTTGGAGGATGGATTGTTTGAGCAGTTGGAGGCGGAGGTGTATCAGCATGCGGATGCTAAAAATCAAAGTCCCCTCAATCGTTATTATCCGGAGAGCCGGATGGATCCCCGTCAGTATCCAAAAAATTGGAACCGAAGTTCTGAGTTAGTCCCAGATAAAGCGAGAGCTGGCATTGTGCTTTTGCATGGCTTGTCGGATTCGCCCTATAGCTTAAAGCGTGTCGGAGAGCATTTTCATTCGCGCGGATTTCACGTGGTTTTTTTGCGTTTACCGGGTCATGGTACGGTGCCATCGGCTTTGTTGAAGGTGAAGTGGGAGGATTGGACGGCGGCGGTGCGCTTAGCTGTGAGGGATTTGAGAGCTAAGCTTAAGGATTGCCAGCCTTTATATTTAGGCGGCTATTCGAATGGGGCGGCTTTAGCAGTGGAGTATGCTTTGGCGGGTGTAGCTGGCGAAGAACAGGGGCTTGCTGAGATTGAGGCTTTGGTTTTATTTTCTCCTGCTCTGCAGGTGGCTAAGGTGGCGGCTTTGGCAAAATGGCAGGGGCGCTTGGGTTATGTCAGTGGCTTGAATAAGCTTGCGTGGAATGACATTGGGCCGGAGTTTGATCCTTACAAATATAATTCGTTCACGGTCAATGCCGGTCAGCAGATTTACGAACTGATAGGAACGATCCAGGCGAGGATGAGCGTTTTGAGAGGTAAAGGCAAGTTGCAGCATTTTCCTAGGGTATTGGCTTTTGTGTCGGCACTGGATGCCACGGTGCCACCGCAATCGATCGTCGATGTGTTATTGGATAAGTTGCCGGCTCAGAAAAAGAATCAACTGGTGGTATTTGGCACCAACCACGACATGGGAGCAGAGGTGATGCTGAAAGATGCGGCAGGTGTTTGGGTCGAAAAAATGATCAAAAAGAAGGATCTGAAATTTGATCTTACTTTGATTAGTAATGGTGAGCAGAAGAGTGTGCAGGGGGGGCACGCGGCAGTGGTGGCGCTAGAGCGAAAGGGAGGGGCTGACGATAGCTTGCAGCGTAAGGTATTGCAGGGAGGTTGGCCGGCGAACGTGTTTTCTTTGTCGCATTTGGCGGTTCCTATGCCTGCGGATGACCCTATTTATGGAGAGCATCAATATGAAGGTGACGAATATCCGTGGATCACGCTTGGCAGTATCACGGTGAAAGGTGAACGTGGCTCGCTGCAGTTTGGCGATAATTACTTTGTTCGATTGCGTTATAATCCCTTCCATTCATATTTGTTGGAGAGGATTGATGCTTTTGTTAAATGAGTAAATAATGGAGGATAACTTAATAGCTCGCCTTAGTCAGGATCCTAATAATTGGGATGATCGGCTGGCTTTGGCTGAGAGTTATTTTGCCAGAGGAGAGCATGAGCTGGTGGCTCAGGTTTTCATCCAAGCAACTAACGCACCCGCCTCACAAAATCAGATGCATCGGGCGGTGGAGCTGACTGCTGGTGGAGACTTGTCGGGTTTGAATCAGGTATTGCACCAATACACTCAAGCTAATTCGAGCGATGCTTGGGCCTATCATGTGTTCGCTCGGATTCTGATGCACCAACACCGCATCGATGATGCGAAGGTGGCTTATGCTAATGCGTTGGCGTTAGACGCCAATAAAAAAGACCCTGAGTTGGAGGCTTTGCTGAGTAGTCCTGATGTTGCTGTTGAGGAGGAGTTGCAAGTCGACCCTGAAATACCTCCGGCTGAGTTTGTAGGAAAGACTTTCATGGTGGCTTTAGGTGATGCGGTGAAACCTAAGGAGAAGGAATCGGACGAGCGTGAGAAAATTCGGGCATTGATCACGGCGGTGGTGATCCATGTGGTGATGTTCATTGGATTTTATTGGGTAGTGGTTTCTGTAGCACCAGACCTTCCGCCATTGATCAAGGCAGTTTCGGTGCATTCGCTGGATGAAGACTCGCTGTCGAAAAATCGGGCTAAGGTGAAAGAGAGCGCGGTGCAGGAAAGCGCGGATAGTCGGGTGGCGGTGAATATGGATTCGATTTCGTCGATCACGGCGCCTGCGATGAATGCTCAGATCGATTCATTTGCTCCAGTGGGGATGGGTGGCTTTGGGCAGAGTATGAGTTTCTCCAAAGGGGCGGGGGGAGGAACGGTGACGTTTTTCGGTTCGAAAACGAAAGCTCGTCGGGTGGTGTTTGTGGTGGATTTTTCAGCTTCGATGATTGGTAGTAAAGAGAAGCTGATGAGGCAAGAGTTGTCTAAATCGGTGAAGGGACTTCCGGATTCAGTGGAATTTGCGTTGATCTTCTTTTCGGGGCCGGCGTGGTATGCTGGGCAGGAAGTGGGCAAGGCTGAGCGACGGGGTAAGTGGGTGGGCAATACGGTGACGGATCGCAATATCAAGTATCTTTGGTACGAGGGCTGGGATGAGAAAGGCAGGCATTCGGGTGCTAATAAAACTGCTTTGTATCATTTTGCTGAAGGGGCGGAACGTTTGCCTAAAGGCAAGTATAAGCGTGCCAATGCTCTCAATATAAGGAATAGTTTACAGACGATAAAAGAGACGCCCTTAGTCTTCGGCACCGATTGGCGTTGGCCGCTGAAGATGGCGATGAACATGCAGCCAGACGTGATCTATTTCATGACCGATGGAGCCTTTGGCGTGGGTCGAGGGGTGACTAAAAAACAGATGATCAATAATCTGTTGGCTTATAATAAACGTCATGGCAATGCCAAGATCAATACGATCTGCATGCAGGTGCTGACTGCCCGTGGAGAACTACAGCAGCTTTCTAATGGTAGTGGCGGGGAATTCACTCTGATCAAATCGGATGGCACGGTCATCCGAGGGGTGGATCTCAAATGACTAGTGTGCAGCTGATCAAATTACGGTGCCATCGGGGATGACTGTCCCTTTAGGGACGACGGCGATGCCATCACGGATGATGCAGTAGGGGCCGTCTTCGTTGATTCGATCACCTGGGTCGATGACAACATCGCGTCCGATGCAGGCGTTTTTGTCGATGATAGCTCGATGGATGCGGGTATTCTCGCCGATAGTGATCTCGGTGGGTTTGTCGTCATCACAGCCTTTGGCGTTGTCTCGGTGATAATAGTCTGCGCCCATGATGACGGAGTCCGAGATGACGCAGCCGCTTTTGATGTGTGAGCGTACTCCGATAATGGAGCGAGTGATTTTAGCATTGCTGATGATGCAACCATCGGATAACAGGGCTTGCTTGATGTAGGCCTCATTGACTTTACTGGCGGGAAGCAGTCTTGGGCGGGTGTAGATGGGGTTTTCTACATCAAAGAAATTGTAGTGGGGGATGTTTTCGGTCAGATCTAAATTGGCCTGGTGGAAGGATTTGATCGTTCCGATATCTTCCCAGTAACCATCAAAAACATAACTGAAGACATGGCGATCTTCGATCGCGTCGGGAATGATGTGTTTACCGAAATCATCACTATCGTTATCGAGACATTCCTGCAGCACGGAGCGGTTGAAAATATATATGCCCATGGATGCCTGGAACCTTTCTTGATCGGGGGCTAGGCCATTGGCTTCGAGCAGGCTGGCGGGCATTTTCAACTGATTGAGTAGATCGTGGTCGGTGGGCTTTTCTACAAAACGTGTGATACGGCTGGAATCATCGGTGTGCATGATGCCAAACTCTGAAGCGGTGCTGCGGCCTACTGGGGTGGTGGCGATGGAGAGGTCGGCGCCTTTTTCGATATGGGCTTCGAGCATTTCGAGGAAGTCCATGCGGTAAAGCTGATCCCCGCTGAGGATCAAAAAATACTCGTAGGGTTGCTCGAGAAAGTAGTTCATGTTTTGGCGCACGGCATCGGCGGTGCCTTGATACCAGTCGGCACCACCAGCAGTTTGCTGCGCGGCGAGCACGTGAACAAAATCTCCGCCAAAGTGGTCGAAGCTGTAGGCATCGGCGATGTGGCGGTTGAGGGATTCGCTATTAAATTGGGTTAAGACAAAGATGTGCCCGATGTTGGAATTGAGGCAGTTGCTGATGGGTATATCGACTAGGCGATACTTGCCCCCGAGTGGAACGGCTGGCTTGGAGCGCTTGTCCGTTAACGGGGATAGGCGCGAGCCGCGTCCACCTCCCATTACGATAGCTAGAGTTTTGTTAGAAGGTGTGTTGAAGCGTACTTTTGACATTTGCTGATAGCATTAGGGAAAACTGCACGTATTAAAAGGAAATATTTCGTCACATGCGAGATAAGCGCAAAAATAGGGCTAGATAAGCGCAAAAATTCAGCGAGTATTGCAGCTATGTGCGGAATAATTGGCTATGTTGGAAAAGAAAATGCGACTCCTTATTTATTGGATGGCTTGAGCCGCTTGGAATATCGAGGTTACGATTCTTCGGGGATTGCGGTTTTATCTGATGACGGCACGATCAACTTGCAAAAATGTGCTGGGCGCTTGGAGAATCTGCGCAAGCAGATAGGGGCGCTTCCTCCTAAGGGATATTGTGGTATCAGTCACACACGTTGGGCAACTCACGGTGAGGCGAATGATGAGAACTCGCATCCGCATTTTGATCAATCGGGAAAGTTGGTCATGGTTCATAATGGGGTGATCGAGAATTATCAAAAGTTGCGAGAAGTTTTGGAATTCCAAGGGCATCAATTTGTTTCGCAAACGGATTCTGAGGTGCTGAGTCACTTAATTGGAGCTGCTTATGATCGGAGTGAGGAGAAGGGAGGTGAGTCGGCGGAGCGACGCTTGGTCGCTGCGGTGCGCGAGGCGGTGAAGCAGGTGACTGGCACTTATGGGATCGCGGTGATGCATGCGGATGCACCAGATTTTTTAGTGGGAGCGCGTTTGGGCAGTCCTTTGATTGTGGGTTTGGGAAAAGGTGAAAATTTTCTCGCTAGCGATGTGTCGGCGGTGGTGGCGCACACTTCGGATGCGATTTATCTGAATGATTATGATCTGGTGTGTTTGAAGGGGGATGAGTTTAAGGTGGAGCGGATTGACGGTGGTATGGCAGATTTTCAAGTCAGTCAGGTGGAGTATAGTGCGGAGGCAGCGGAGCTGGGGGATTACCCACATTTCATGCTCAAGGAGATTTTCGAACAAGCAGATTCGGTGGAGAATGCTTTCCGCGGTCGTTTGTCGGATCAGGAGGCCTCTGCAAAGTTGGGAGGTTTGCAGATGACTCCGCAGGAGTTGCGTGATGTGGATCGCATCGTTTTGGTCGGTTGCGGAACGGCTTGTCATGCGGCGATGGCAGGGGAGCATCTGATCGAGTCACTGGCGCGAATCCCGACGGAAGTTGAGATTGCTAGTGAGTTTCGTTATCGCAATGTGCCGATGGATAAAAACACTTTGGTTTTTGTGATCAGTCAAAGTGGGGAGACGATTGATTCGTTGGGAGCTTTGCGAGAGGCCAAGCGGAAGGGGTTTAGGGTATTAGGGATTGTTAATTCCGTGGGCAGCACGATCGCGAGGGAAAGCGATGGCGGTGCGTATATGCACTCTGGTCCAGAGATTGGTGTGGCGGCGACGAAGTCTTTCACATCGCAGTACATGTTGCTGACCTTGTTGGCACTGTTGTTGGGGCGGATGCGAGATATGTCGGTCAGCGATGGGCAGGAAATCTTGCGAGAGATCCGTGCGTTGCCGGACAAAATCAGGAAGGTGTTGCAGCTCAATGAACGCATCAAGGAAATCGCGCTGAAATATGTGGATGCACCTGGCATGCTTTTTTTGGGACGACAGTTTAACTACTGCAGTGCTTTGGAGGGAGCTTTGAAGATGAAGGAGATCAGTTATATCTTTGCGTCGGGTCATGCTAGCGCTGAACTCAAACACGGGGTGATCGCTTTGGTTACTGAAGATTTGCCTTCGGTGTTTGTGGCTCCTAAGGATTCGGTGTTTAAGAAAAACATGAGTAGTATCGAGGAGGTGAAAGCTCGCAAGGGACCGGTCATCGCGATCACTACGGAAGGCAACGATGAGTTGGACCGCATCGCCGATGAGGTGATCTATGTGCCGGAGACGATTGAGTGTCTCAACCCTATACTATCAGTGATACCTCTGCAGTTGCTGTCCTACCATTTTGCGGTGGCGCGTGGTTGCGATGTGGACAAACCTAGAAACCTTGCCAAAAGCGTGACAGTCGAGTAAAACAGAATAGTGCGCAAATTTTGTAATTATGGAAGACGAGAATACTATCACGTCGGGCACGGCTGTCAGGCAGATTGCTGTTTTTTTAGAAAACCAGGTAGGCACCTTGTTGTCGATTGTGCGTTTGATGAACGACCATCATGTGGTGGTATTGGGGCTGAGCATTAAGGAGTCTACCGATGCCACGATCGTGCGGTTGTTAGTGAGTGATCCTGATACGGTGCAGGCATTGTTCATGGAGCGTGGTATTCCCTTCAGCTCAACGGATTTGGTGGTGGTGGAACTGCGTCATGGTGCAGCAGGCCTGGCGGATTGTTTGCAGGCATTACAGGAGGCGGAAACTAATATTAACTTTGCGTATCCTGTGCTCAGTCAACCGAATGATCATTCGGCTCTGGCCTTGAGTGTGGAGGATGCTGAGTTTGGGAGCTCGGTGTTGTTGGCGGCAGGATTCAAGCTGCTCTATCAGGAAGACCTCAGTCGTTGAACTCGATACCTAGCTGAGCTAATTTTTCGAGCAGTAGATGATGCTGGTCGGGGTCGTAGTGGATGGCGAGTAAGCCTGCTTTTTCTCCACCGACGATATTGGCAACAAGGTCGTCGATATAGATCGTGTGGGTGGGGTTTAGATGATGTTGCTCGATGCAGCTTTGGTAAATCTGCGGGTGCGGTTTCATGTGCCCGATTTCATGAGAGTAGCTGGCTCCAGAGAATAGCTCAAAAACAGCGTATTCACGAGTGAAAAATGGCACATGGATGCCGTTGGTATTGGAGAGCAGGTAGAGTGGGTGTCCTTTTTGATGGAGTTGCCCGATCAGCGATACCATGGGTTCGTTGAGAGTGAAGATGTCCTCAAACGCACGGATGAAATATTTTTCTGAACCAGAATATCCTAAGCGTTCGCTGGCTTTGGCGACATAAGTGGAGACGTCTATTTGACCAGCTTCTAGTTCGACAGTGAGATCGGAGATGGTTGCCAATAGGTCTTCGGCGCTTGTTTCAGAGCAGCGATCTTGAATGCGACGAACGCCTACGCTGAAATCAAATTTCAGGATGACGTTACCAATATCAAAGAGGAAGTCGTGTAACATAGTGATGGCAACTAAAGCGGACAAGTGAGACTTGCCAAGGAGATAGTGAGTGCGGAGAAGTATTCAGTAACAAAAAAAGGCAAACGCTTCAGTAGAAACGTCTGCCTGAGAATTAACTAGGGTGTCGTCCTAGTGATGTCCAAAAGAGAATGAAAACCCTGTTCTGGAGCGGTGATGCCCGTGGTGTATTCTGTGGCTAGGAAATCTGCGAGTGAATCCGTGTCGGAAACCATGTCCAGCAAAACCGTGCCCGTAACCGTAGCTGAAACCATGCCCTCGATGACCATGTGAATGACCTCGTATCACCCAGTTGTAGAAAGGGTGACCGTGAGAGTCGTAATACGATAGAGTTCGATAGGAATAGACCGGACTGTGGCAATGACCACAGGTGTGATGGATACGTCGATTTCCAGCATGTCCGGCTTGCGCGGTGTTTGGTAGGGCAGAGAATGCCACGATCCCTACAAATACTGCGATGATGATTTTAAGTGTTTTTTTCTTCATAGTAGTTGGTGTTAATGAGGTTCAGTGAGTTCGACGGATGCAGGAGAGCTTTATTCATTTGACGGCAAAGAAAGTTGTGAGTTTCCTGGCAAATTGTGTAACTTTGTTATGGCGAGAAGAAGTGTTAGTATAGCTAAAATGCTATTAAGGTAACAGCTGTTGTTTTGTATCAACTGGGAGAGCCTCTTCGCTTGGAGTAAGTGGTGGTTTTGTCACCTCAGCGTGGCGAGCTGCGGGGGTCTGCCATAGTGTCCTGCATGTGATGAAGGGAAATCAGCCAATGAAGATGCCGATCATTCTGGGGCACGAGGGCAGTGGAGTGATCGAAGATGTAGGTGAGAGTGTGATTTCAGTGAAACCGGGAGATCATGTGATCCCTATCTGGAGGATGTCTTGTGGACGTTGTGAGTATTGTCTGGGTGGGCGCCCTGCCTTGTGTGATGTGGGGACGGCGATGCGGTTCACTGGATTGATGCCTGACGGCAAGACGCGATTTTTTAACTCAAAAGGTGAGCCTATCTTGCACTACGCAGGGGTATCCACTTTTTCACAATGTTCGACCATGCCCGAAGGTGCGGTGGTGAAGATACCTAAGGAGTTTTCCCTGCAGAAAGCGGCGCTGATCGGTTGTGGGGTGATCACGGGTATGAGGGCAGTGTTTAATGCGGCAGAAGTGAAGGTGGGTAGTAGTGTGGCGGTTTTAGGATGCGGGGGTATTGGGCTTAATGTGGTGAAGGCGGCGATCATGGTGGGAGCCTCTCGGGTGATCGCGGTGGATACCGTGACTTCTAAGTTAGACTATGCCAAAGAGATGGGGGCGACAGATGTGGTGAATGCATTAGATGGCGATCCGGTTGATGCGATCAAGGATTTGACGGGTGGTTTGGGGGTGGACTATGCCTTTGAGGCGATCGGTTTGCCCAAGCCTATGGAGCAAGCTTATGACTCGACTCGTAAAGGGGGCGTTTGTGTGATATTGGGGATTGCATCACCCGAAGCACGGGCGCAGATCAATGTGAACCAATTGGTCTATGCAGAGAAAACTCTAAAAGGATCGATTTACGGATCGACTCGCCCGCGCATTGACTTATTGCGTTTGATCCGGCTCGAGCAGGAGGGTAAGTTGGATTTGGAGAAATTATTAACCAAAACTTACCCCTTGAGTCAGATCAACGAAGCTTATGCAGATCTTGAGAACGGGGTTCTTGGCTCGGGGTTTGTTACTGCCGCAGAGCGAATAGGGCGGAGAATGGCGGCTTCATGCCGTAAACGAGCTGATTTAGAGCTTGTGAAGAGCAAGGCAGTTGTTTAGTGTTTTTTTAAATGAAGAATCGTATGAGTCAGAGCAGCAAGATAAGGGGCGGATCGGTGATGTGGGTTTGGGCGTTCATGGCGCTAGCTGTCCTGGGATTTTCTTCCTGCAAAAAAACAGAGGATGTAGGGGCGATGGAGGAGCTAGGTAAGAAGATGGATGAGAAGCTAGGCAAGGCGGGTAAGAAATTTGAGGAACAGGCAGATAAGGTAGAAAAAAAGCTTGAGCAAATGGGTGCGGAGATAGAAAAGGGGGCGGAGAAAGTGAAAGGGAAAATCGCGGAGGGAGCGGACAAGGTGAGTAAAAAAATCAGCAGCGAGGATAAAGATAAGAAATGATCAGTTAATTATGAAGCGAAAAAAAATAGTAATGATGACTTGTGCAGCCTTAGCTGGTGCGACGGCCTTATTTGGCAGTGCTTGTTCGTCAGCAGTGAAGCGGGCGGATATCAACAAGGACGGCAAAATTTCTACTGATGAGCTGGAGCGAGCACTGGTGCTTGCCGTGTTTGAAGCAGCGGATGACAATGGCAATGGTAGCGTGACTTTCGAAGAGTGGAAAAAGGTGTTTCCAAAAACCACCAAGAGTAAGTTTTCATCTCACGACTTAGGCAGGACGGGTGCGTTCACCTTGGATGAGGCTTTAACGTATTGTAAAAAACATAAAAGTTTCACTAAGTTAGTCAAAGGCATCGATGACAATAGCGATGGTTTTATTGACAAGGAAGAAGCGACTAAGTTCCATGAAAAAATGCAAGCATCTGAGGGTGATAACAGTTTGGAAAAACTCAAAACTTTAGTGAACTAATGAAAATACAATACTTTTTAAAATTAACGGTTGCTCTATGTGTAGCGGCGCTGTTGTCTTCCTGCACCACGGTGGCTTACGATAGTGGCTACGGATCATATGGGACGACCACACGCAGCACGGTGGTGGGCATTTCGCCTTGGGGTGGAGCGGTTGCTGGTGCAGCCTTGGGTGGGGTAGTGGGCGGCTTGAGTTATGGCGGCTATGGTCATGGCTATCACGGCTACAGAGGTGGTTACGGTTATAGAAGAGGTTACGGGACAGGGGTTAGGGGCGTGGCTCGTAGAACCTCCCGCCGCACATCTCGGCGAGTTTCTCGCCGCCGGTGATGGTATAAGGAAGGGCGGACTTTACGGTTCGCCCTTTTTTGTGATTTGAGTGGATTGATCTAGCATGGAAAAAAGTGATACGGTGAGATCAGCGGATTCGGGGGGACGGCCTGAGAGGGGCGGGGGTTTGCTTCGGGGGCTGTTGAAAGTGGTAGGTGGATTAGGATTAGGTCTCGTTTTGATCGTGACTTTCCTGCTGTTGCGTCCGACGGCTTTTGATTTGGGGCGTTATTCTGTGGGGATTGAAAGACAGGTGTCAGTAGCGCTTGGCCGTGAGGTTTCCATTGAAGGAGAGGTTGTTTTATTGACCGGTTTGACTCCTGCTATTCGGATAGAGAAAATTACTTTACATAATCCTGTGGGTTGGGCATCGGAAGGGGATTTTGCTTATTTGCAACGCTTTGAGACGTCTATCGGTTTGCTTGAATGGTTTGACGGTGAAATCAACATTGATGATGTCAGGGTAACTGGATTAAAGCTATACCTTGAGCGCGATGCAGAGGGACTGGGCAACTGGGAGGGCTTTGCACAGATCCATCATGGAGGAGAGGGAAGGAGCGAAGAAGTCGCTGGGGAAGGGATCAATCTAGAGTTCAAGGAGTTGGGCGGGATTGATGTTAGGGGCCTCAAGGTTAGCTATCAAGATCCAGCGCAAGAACAGAAAGTTATTTTGGTTTTAGATCAACTGAATGGGGCTGCGAAATTCGGACAAAACATCCAACTGGCTTTAGATGGAAATTTTCTCGATCACCCCTTTCATGGACAATTTGAAGGAGGTACACTCACCGAGTTGCGCGCTAGGAAAGTGCAATGGCCTTTTGATTTGGCTGGGCACTTAGGATCTACTGCGTTACATCTGCAGGGGCAGTTTTCGGCGAAAGATTTTGCTGCACCGGGCATCATCCGTTTTGATTTAGATATACCTCAACTGGAGGAGTTGCTGCCGATGACGGGAGAGCTCCCGGATATTGGGTCGTTACAGCTAGTCGGCGAAGCGCGACGCACTGCGAAGCAAAAATACAGTTTGGCAAATTTGACTGGACGACTGGGGAAACAAAAAGTTTCGGGGACACTTGACTTGGATTTGAGTGGAGATATTCCGCGATTGGACGGTGAATTGAAGATTTCAGCGATCAACTTAGCGGTTTTTTCTCAGAGTGAGGAGGGCGCAGAGAAAGCAGTAAGTTCAGATTCTCTTAGGAAGAAAATCCGCAAATTGCACAACCCCCTGTTTCCTGTTGTGGGGAACTTGCGCTTGCAGATAGATGAGTTGAAGGGGGAGGCAAAGTTCGGGCAAGTCGAAAATTTGATTGTAGAAACCTTTATTGAGCAAGGTCAGGCTGAAGCTAAAGTGAGCGTTGATTTTGCGGGCACTGCTTTGGATGGTCGTTTGTTATTGAAGAGGAGCGACGCAACTAGACCGATTTCTTTTGATCTCGATTTAAAAAGCGAGCGAGCAGATCTGGCTGACCTTATTAGGTATTATACTAAGAGCGAGGATTTTGAGGGTAGTTTTGAGAAGCTGCGCTATCAAGTAGATGGTAGTGGAGATACTTTAGTGGATGCTTGGGTAGCAAGGAGGGTTTTGCTTGAGGTGGAAGGGGCAAAGATGGTTTATCATAGTGAAAACAAGGATTGGCGATTTTATGTTAGTAAGGGTTCGATGAACCGAAGTGAGGGAGGGCTTGGAGAAATGCTGTTGGAAGGAACCGTGGGGGATGCTGGCTTTGATGTTGCGGTAAAGTACGAATTGGAATTGTGGGGGGAAGAGTCGATGTCATACTTGCACAGCATGAAGGGTAAGGTTGCTGATCTTGAATTTAATATTAAAAATAAGATCGACGAAGGTCATAAGTGGGGAGATGCAGATTTCTCCTTCTCCGTACATGGAGGGAGTCTTGATCGACTGGATTTGATTTATGAGATGGATTTACCGCCTACGGGCAAGTACTCTGCTGAGGGCGTTTTTAAAAAGAGGGGAAAGGTGTATGAATTTTATCAGATGAAGCTTGCTCTTGGAAGTTCCAAAATATCGGGTTCTTCGCGTTATGAAAGCAAGGGTGGTCGAGCAAGTTGGGAGATGGATTTGAATGCCAAAACCTTGCAGTTGGACGATTTCCTATTCGAGCAATGGTCGCCTACGGAGTCAAAGAAGGTAGCTGTTGGAGTAAAGGAAGGCGGAATATTGTCGCAGGTGACGGTGTTGCCAGGAATGCTCAGTTATGATGTTTTGAATCGCATGGACCTCAAGCTTCAATTGCAGGCGGGAGAGGTGCGGTCTGGCATAGATAAACTGGGTCGGGGGGAGTTGAGCGCGGAGTTGAAAGGCGCGCAGTTGCAGGTGGAGTCTTTCAAGTTAGCCATACCTGAGGGGATTATTGAGGGCGGCTTACGGTTTCACCCAAAAGCGAACGGCACTCTTGATTGGCAGCTTCGTTTGAGTGCGGATGCTTTTGAACTAGGTGTGTTGGCTCGTAGAGCTAAGCCGGATTCTAATTACAGTGCGAAGGCAGATATTGAGGCCAACCTGTCGGCGTCGAACGTTATTTTTGGTAATCCGCAACTGAAACAGGCTAGTGGCAAACTTCGTTTTTCAGTTTGTCCGCGGCATGTTGGTGCCCAAGCACTCGATATATGGGCGACGAATCTCGTTTTTGCGATGTTGCCGGCGATCGGCAATAATTCATCGGAGATCAATTGTGTATTAGGAGAGTTGCGCCTTGAGAAGGGGGTGATATACCCAGAGCTGTTAGCACTAGATACCACTAGGCTGCGAGTGGGCGCTGAGGGTAAGATCGATCTAGTTGGTGATCAGTATGATTTAAGGCTGACGCCTTATCCTAAGCGACCTCAGATGTTCAGTATGGACTTGCCTGTGGGAGTGACGGGGTCCTTGGCT
>JAKISY010000087.1 GCA_021648365.1 Verrucomicrobiales bacterium | reverse complement strand
ATTTTCTCAAAGGTTCAATAACTGGGGGAATCATCGAGAAATTCATATCTTCAAGAATCGATAGAAAGAGGGCTGAGTCCATGCGCTTTGCCGGGTGATGCGCAATTCACTAACTTATCACTCTCCATTACTGAAATCATATACTAATAATCGGCACAAGTTAATTAACTTAGTTTCAAAAAAATAGCTCTCCCTCGTCCCATCCCCGAAATTCCGCACCAACTTCGGCATGCTCTTGCCTTCCTCTCCCATCTTGACCACTTCATACTTGCTCTCCGAATCTGATAACAACAAGCCATCACTTGCGCCCCAGACAAAATTCTCCACCACCGGCTCTGCACCCTCTTTTTCATCTGTATAATCCATCTTATACGCCCCGCTCTCCCGATCCAGCTTCACATCGAATAGGCGCTCGCGCACTCTCACTAACTCGCTCCGTTCTGCGTCACCGCATATTGATCAATTACCGTGCCGAAGCAGAAAACCTATCCGTAGATCATATCATCGAACGCTTGCTGGAAAGCGTGAAGGAAAAAGTTTAGCATATAGTTCGTATATCTTGACTATTTGTATAGTTTAAGACATAATTCGCATTTTCAATGATCTGAAATGACCTCTAACCCGAATGGCACTAGTTTAAGCGAGAATCTCAAGTGTGGCACGGGCATCTTGCTCGTGAATTCATGGGCAGGATGCCCATGCTACGTAGCTTAAAAGACCAACGTACACCCATGGGATTTTCTTTTCGCAGCCTCTACACCGATGAACAGCGCGCTCAGCCGAGTTCTACTGGGGTTTCATTAGGTCGCAGAACAGCGGAATCCATGTCCGTTTCGCGCCCGCAAGCTAAGTCCGCCGCACCCAGCTCGCCACCCGTCTCACCTAGCCCCACCATCAGCGGGATTCCAGGGCCGCTACCTCAATCCACAGCAGATCAGACCGTTCAAGCGATCAGCAGTGCTGGGGCTGATACCTCTACTTCTGATCATCTCGCTTTGGATTCTTTGGATGTTTTAGTTCCTGAACCGCCGGTCAAGGTCGCCGATCCGGCGCCCAGTCAGGCCGCTGCTACAGAAGCTCGCGAAACGCAAAAAACCACCCTCGCCGCCCCCTCTGCGCCCGCCTCACAACCCGCCGACTCTGCTGAATCCGCTCGCCAGGCGAAAATCCAACTGCGCGCACTTTTCTCGGTCAACGAGGAATTCACCCTAGACCAGATCGCCACTTTGACAGTTCAGTTGCCCGGCATCCGCTGCTGCTTGTTACAAAATGATCGCCGCAGTGTTTTGGCAAAATCTGATTCGGATACCGTGCAAGACATCGATTCTCTCAATCCGCTACCGAAACTCGATGATTTCAAAAGCGCGCTTTCCTTGGTGGGTCAAGATCACTTAGACGGCTTGTTGCTGCGTTCTGCCAACGGTTGCGTCACGGTTTTTTCTCACGCCGGCTTTGCGCTGATGGCGAGCCACCACGAAGAAAACCTGCAAGCAGGGGTGTGGGAAAAACTGCTGTTGATCTGCCAAGCTTGTGCGCAGCTGCGCGGCTGAAGTCTGCTATTTGATGCTTTCAAAATGGTCAAAATTGTGCTAACATGCGTCTGTTAGCCTTGCGATTACGTAGACTGATTGGCAAGAAGCACCGTTTTTAAACTTATGATGGATTTGATTTTCAAAGGAGGACCGCTGATGTGGTTGCTTCTAGGTTGCAGCATTTTGGCGATTGCCATTGCTCTGGAACGCTATTTTCATTTTCACCGCTCACGCATCGATGTAGGGGATCTGCTGCACGGTTTGAGGAATCTAGTGCGCAAGAAAAATTTTGCTGAAGCCATTCATGAATGTGCTGGCACTCCAGGCCCTGTCGCCCGTGTGATCCATAGCGCCATCCTCCATCACGGTGCGCCACGCGCCGAGTTGAAAGAGATCGTGCAAGAAACGGGTCAATTAGAGATGCCCAAGTTGGAGAAACATCTCGCTGTGCTGCTCTCGATCGCCTACGTCGCCCCGCTGATCGGTTTATTGGGAACGATTTTGGGATTGGTCAATACTTTCGTGCAAGTCAACGCTACCGGAGGCTACGCCACCGCTACCGAAATCTCCAAAGGCGTCTATGAGAGCCTGATCAGCTCGGCAGCCGGATTGATGGTCGCCGTGCCTGCCTTCGTGATTTATTCCTTTTTGGCAGCTTATGCCAAAACCCTGATGCACGACATGGAGCGAGGCGGCATCGAGATCGTCAACATCATCATCGAAAATCGCGACCATGACTCGCAAATCGTCAAATTTGATCAAAGCGCACAGGGCGACCAGCAACACGCTAGTCAGGGTGACAAAATAAGCGAAGCCGACGCAGCAGCAGACCAACGCGAAACTGGGAATCGCTGATGAAACTCGAATCCACGCTACCGACTCGAGCGAATTTTCTCTATTCGGCACCTGTCTTGGATGTCGTATTGCTGATGCTGATCTTTTTCCTCTTAGGATCGAACTTCATCCTCAAATCCGGTATATCCGTCGAGGTGCCTTTTTCCGATTCTAGCATGCCTTCGATCGATCGGTCGCATATCATCACTTTGGCACCAGGCGAGAGCTTGCGTATTTATTTCAATGAAGATCGAGTGACCTTAGACGAATTGGGCGAGCGCTTGCAGCAGGACGCCGCTAAGGACAAAATCCATCAAGTGATCATCCGTGCCGATCAAAGCGCGGCTTTTGGCTCGGTGATCAAAATTTCCAACCTCGTCTTGCGCCACGGCTACGACTTGGTTTATGCCACTAGCTCTGAAGAAGCCAACTGATAGCCATGCCCGGCAAGACCAATAAAAATCTGGCAAGTTCGGTGGAACTCAACGAAAGCCTGCTCTTTTCATGGGAGCGCACTCGCAGCGTCTCTTTCTGGCTATCGGCCTTCCTCGTTTTTTCTTTATTACTGCACGCGACAGGCTTCTATCTCTTTCAGGTAGTCTATCCCTCCTCCGGACGCGTCGAACCCTTCCCTTCTCGGGTCTTGATCCTCGATGAAAAAAATCCAGCCAATGCCACTTTGATCCAAGAGCTCAACGATCGCCTAGTTTTTCTACAACCTGCGTCTAATGGATCAAAAAGCCGCATTAACAGTGATGACTTTGCCGTTTCCTTTCGCCCCTCTTTTGCCGACCGCAGCCCGCCTTTCAAAATGCCTGCGGCTAAAACTAAATCTACTCAATCAGCAGATCACATGGAGCTACCCGCATCAGTGAGTCTTTTCCCGCCTTTCGACTCGCAAGACAAGCTAAAACCCGAGCTCCAAAAACGCATACCGACTCGACCCAACCCCAGCCCAGGAACCCGCTGAAAGACTAGCCAACTCATTTTTGATTTTATCATGTTTCGTGTCACTCTCACCCATTTGATCCTAATCTACATGGCGGTTTTGCTGGGTATTTTGTGCTTTGCTTGGGTCATAGGAGAGCTCATCCGCTTCCGCCAAGATCGGCACCAACGCCGATCCACTGTGGTTTGTGATATCTGCGGTCACAGCTTCGAAGACCCCTCCGAGGCAGAACTCTTGACTTGCCCTAGTTGTGGACGACTCAACGAACGAGGCAGTGTTCGTGAAATTTGAAATCTAGCCTTGAAATACCCCCAAAGCATGATGAATATAAGCTGCAACCCCACTCACTAAACGATAGGATTACCATGGAACGAAGAGTCGTCATTACAGGTATAGGTGTGTTGTCACCTATAGGAAATAGCCTAGATACTTTCTGGGAAAATCTCATCGCTGGGAAAAGTGGTATCGGCTTGATCGATGCGATCGACACGGATGCCTACGCCTGCAAGATCGGTGGCCAGGTGCGCGACTTCGATCCCGCTCCCTTCTTTACATCGCCGAAAGACGCACGGCGTGCAGACCGCTTCACCCAACTGGGAGTAGCTGGAGCCAAGATCGCTTTAGAAGATTGCGGTATCGATTTTGACCGAGTCGATCGTGATCGCTTTGGCGTCATGGTAGGCAGTGGCATCGGCGGCCTAGGCACTCTGGAGAAACAACATGAAGCTTTGCTGACCCGAGGCGCTTCACGAGTATCTCCTTTCACCATCCCGATGATGATCGCCAATATCGCTAGTGGCATCATCTCCATCGACTTCGATTTGCGTGGCCCGAATATGTGTATCGTCACCGCTTGCGCCACCGCCAACCACAACATCGGCGAGGCTTGGCGTATGATCAAATTTGATGACGCCGATATTTTTGTTGCTGGCGGCTCCGAAGCCTCGATCACTCCCATGGGGCTAGCAGGTTTTGGTAACATGAAAGCTTTGAGCACTCGCAACGATGCTCCCGAGCAAGCATCACGCCCATTCGACAAGGATCGCGACGGTTTTGTCATGGGAGAAGGTGCAGGCACCGTCGTGATCGAAGAACTCGAACATGCCAAAAAACGCGGCGCTCATATTTACTGCGAACTGACAGGCTACGGAGTCTCCGCCGACGCCTACCATCTTACCTCGCCTCATCCTGAAGGCGACGGAGCCAAGCGCTGTATGCAGATGGCGCTGAAACATTCTCGATTGAATCCCGAAGAAGTGGACTACGTCAATGCGCACGGCACCTCGACCAGCATGGGCGACGTTTGCGAAACCAAAGCGATCAAGAAAACTTTCGGCGATCATGCCAAAAACGGACTGATGGTGAGCTCGACCAAGTCGATGACAGGTCATTTGCTGGGAGCTGCTGGCGGAGTTGAACTTGCGGCTTGTATCAAGGCGATCAATGAGGGCATCATCCCACCGACGATCAATTTGGATAATCCCGATGAGCAGTGCGATCTCGATTACGTGCCTAAGGTAGCGCGCGAAGTCAAAATCGACACTGCGCTGAGTAACTCCTTTGGTTTCGGTGGGCACAATGCCTCACTGCTGATCAAACGCTACCAAGGCTGAGCTGACTCAATAGTTCAGCAACGAATGCACTGGCACGTCCGCGCCTAGCAACTCGCGCCCATTGAGAAAATCCAGCTCGATCAGGAAAGAGGCTGCGACTAACTCGCCACCTAGCCGCTTGACCAACTCGATGGCGGCGGCGGCGGTGCCACCAGTGGCTAGCAGATCATCCACGATCATCACCCGTTCTCCAGCAGAGATCGCATCTTGATGAATTTGGATTTCTGCTTCTCCATACTCCAGAGAATAAGCAACTGATTCCGTATCATGAGGCAGCTTGCCCACCTTCCTGACTGGAACAAAGCCAATACCCATTTGGTGTGCTATCACCGCCCCAAAAATAAAACCCCGCGCATCGATACCGATGATCTTGTCCACCTTTTGCCCCTCAAGCGTAGCGATCAACTCATCAATCGCCAGTTTGAAAACTTCTGGGTCGAGCAGCAGCGGGGTGATGTCTTTAAAGACGATGCCCGGTTTTGGGAAGTCCTCAATATCACGAATCGCAGCTTGTAGTTTTTCCAGAGTCTCAGTTTTCATGCTGCTCACCTAAGTGCTGTTAGCCGCCTCGGTCAATCAGAGCATGAAGCCTACGCGCATTTATTTTTTGCGGCGCTTCTTTTTGGGTTTTTGACGATGAGAGCCCTTACTTCGCTTGCCCTTAAGCCTTCCTCCTGCCCGATTGAGAGCCACCTGTTTTCTCATAGAGGCAACCGCTTTTTTGTAGTCCTCGGGAGTCATGTCCTTGTCCAACTCCTCATCATATTCCGCTAACTCAGCTGCATCCGGCTTATTCTTTGCAGCTGCAACCGCCTTTTTCTGCCGTTCGAGCTGATCCCGCTCCTCTTCGCGCTTCCATTTCTCCGCCATGGCCTGCTCGCGTTTTTTGATCTCCTGATGAACTGGCGATTGGATGTATTCGTAATAGTCTTGTGGAAAAACGTCGCCATCGTCACCATCTTTCGACCACACTCGCCAATCCGTCATATACTTGCGGATTTCTCCTATGCGCGGTCGGTAGCCAAACTCTTTTTCCAGTAAATCCCTCGCAAAGTCAGGCTCCCACAGCTCGCCAGCCGGAGTTTTTCCAGTCCTGAGCATGTCACGGAAAAAAGTGAGTTGCTCTTCATTCATATAAGGAGTCGGCATCGAGAGCGCTCTATTGCGATACAATTCCTCCCCACGTTCCTTATATTTTTTATATTCTACCGAAACATACTGACGAGAAACCCCTAACTCTTTAGCTAAAGCATATTGCGAAAGCCCCCCTTCGAGTCGTTTCATCAACTCAATACACTTTTCTCGCCCTAACTTGGCAAAAATCTTTTTTTTCGATGATTTGGTAGGTTCGGACATCATTCAAGCTATGGTTAGCGAGTTAGCAGGCAGGGCTCACTCGCGGATTTCGACACTGGCGACTGCCATGGCGGCGATGCCTTCTTCGCGGCCGACGAATCCCATCAACTCGTTGGTGGTGGCTTTGACTCCGACCTGAGAAGGCTTGATTCCAAGGGCGTCAGCGATTTTTATTTTCATGCGTTCGACATGGGGCATGATCTTGGGGCGTTCGGCGACTACGGTGCTGTCGATGTTGTGAATCCAAGCAGATTTTCCTTCGGCTAGTTGGCGAACTTTTTTCAAAATATCAAGACTACAGATGCCTTCGATGCTGTCGTCTTCAGGGGGGAAATAAAAGCCAATATCGTTCAATCCCATCGCACCGAGCAAGGCGTCGGCGATGGCGTGGCATAATACGTCGGCATCCGAGTGACCCTCTAGTCCGCGGTCATGCGGGATATCTACCCCGCCGAGAATCAGCGGTCGCCCTGTTGCAAATCGATGTACGTCGTATCCTATTCCGCTGCATTGCATGATATTGATGGGTTGAGGTGAATATAGAAAAAATTAGAATGAAGGTGGCGTCGGGGTATTATATTTAGTCTTCGATCATGACCCTGCCATTGGTAGCTTTGATACTAAATTTGTCTTCAGAGTTTTCGATCGAGGTGAGTTCGATTTTTCCGCCAGCTGCTTCCACTAATAGGATGCCGGCTGCGACATCCCAGAGACTGATGGTTTCTTCGATGTAAGCATCGAGGCGTCCGCATGAGATGTAGGCTAAGGCTAAAGCGGCGCTGCCCATCATGCGGGTTTTGCGCACTTTGTAGGCGAGTTTTTTGTAGCGTTGCAGACCGGCATCCATAGATTCTTTGGTTTTGGAAAAACCAATCGTCATCACGGTGTCTTTTAGCTGCTCGCGAGAGCTGGTTTGGATTTCTTTGCCATTGAGAGTAGGTTTGCCTCCTTTTTCCACTGCCCACAGGCTGTCTGCCATCGGGTCGTAGATCACGCCGATCACGATCTCTTTTTTATGCCGCAGCGCGATCGATACGCAAAAGTGAGGGATGCCGTAGAAATAGTTCACGGTGCCGTCAATCGGATCGACTACCCATTGCCAATCACTGTCGAGATTACCTGCGATGCCTTCTTCGCCGTAGAGCGCATGATCGGGGAAAGCTCCCAGCAGGCATTCGGTGATCAGATCTTGGGCGCGCACATCGAGTTCGAGTTTGATGTCGTGATCGTGCAAAGCATCGACCACTAGTTCGGTTTCGTAATTGTCTCGCAGCAGAGCACCAGCTATTTTGGCGGCTTCGATGGCAGTTTCCAGGTATTGGTTCATGTTTTAGCTTCGCCCAGTTTTTCGATGATTTCGATTAGTTTTTGTGCCAAGCGAACTTTTGTCTGACGCGGCAGAGCGTCCGTTTTGCCATTGCGATAAAAAAGCTGCAATTGATTTTCATCGACATCGAAGCCCGTTGTAGAATCTCCGACAAGATTAGCAATCATGAGGTCACATTTTTTTTGCTTGAGCTTGGCTTGGGCGTTTTTCTCTAAGTGCTGTGTTTCGGCGGCAAAACCGATCAAGAGGCCTTCGAAGCCCATAGGCGATCTAGCGCTGCCGAGGATGTCAGCGGTTTTTTCGAGGGTCAGGGTGATGTGCTGATCTTGCGTTTTTTTGATTTTTTGCTCGGCGGCGGAGATGGGTCGGTAGTCAGCGACGGCGGCGCAAAAAATGGCGGCATCTATGTCTGAGGTGAGTTGATTTTCTACGGCAGCGTACATCTCTGCTGCAGTAAGCACCTGGGTAGTTTGAGCTTCTGATGGGGCGCTGAGAGCGACTGGTCCAGAGATAAAACTAACTTGATGTCCGCTCGCCAAGGCTGCCTCAGCGAGTGCGTAGCCCATTTTGCCAGAAGATCGATTGCTGATATAGCGCACGGGATCGATGGCTTCGCGAGTGGGACCGGCGGTGATGAGTATTTTCATGAGAAAGGTAGTGCTGCGAATGCACACAGCCGACTGATAGGAGGTAGCCAGAGAAAACTGCACGAAGGCAAATCAACACTCATAAATATTCTGCTAAAATTATTGCTGTATTATCTGCGTGAATCTGCGCCATCTGCGGTTAGAAATTCCTCTACTTTATTGATGATGCCCTCGACTGGCCAGAGGCGCCCGGCTCCTTCGTAACCACAGGCGAGCATGCCGTCTTTTTCTGGGCCGATAAAATAGGCGTCGCGATTTTGTAAAGTTTTCACATTATCGACGGTAGCGGAGTGTTGCCACATGTTGCCATTCATCGCAGGGGCGATGAGCAGGGGTGCTCGCGTGGCTAGAGCGATGGAGCTGAGCGCGTCATCGGCGATGCCGTGTGCCAGTTTGGCGATGATGTTGGCAGTGGCGGGGGCGATGAGCAGTAAGTCTGCACTGTCGGCGAGTTGGATGTGCCCTGGTTGCCAGCCGTTGTTCTCGTCTGCCAAGCGTGTGATGACAGCTTGACGGGAGAGCGTTTGCAAAGTCAGCGGGGTGATGAACTCTTGCGCCTCCCGAGTCATGATAACGTTGACTTGATGACCGAGTTTGACCAACTGGCTAGCTAGATCAGCAGCTTTGTAGGCGGCAATGGAACCCGTGACCCCGAGCAAGATGGTTTTGCCTGAATTTTTATTGTTATCTGCCATGCCGAATAATGCTTAGTATTGTGGAGAAGCTTGAAGGCGGCGCGCGCGGTTGCGTTCGCCGTGGATGATTGAAGAAAATTTCTGTAAGTCTTCTTCGCGAGTGCCGCTGATGATAGCGTAATGGTATTTCTCCCATTGGTCGATTTCCTCGCGGGCATTTTGCATACGCAGGTCGAAGTCTTGTGCAGATTCTGTGCCGCGTCCGCCGAGGCGCTTTTCTAATTCTTCCTGCGAGGCAGGCATGACAAAAATATCGACATAGCAGGCGCTGATCACAGGATCTTGATTCTCTCGGATCAATGCGGCTCCTTGCACGTCGATATCGATCAGCACGTCTTTGCCGTTTTCAACTTGTTCGATCACAGAGGACTTGAGCGTGCCGTAGAGGTTGCCGTGAACTCGTGCGTGTTCGAGCAAGTCGCCCGCCTCGACGCGAGCGAGGAATTCATCTTCGTCGAGGAAATGGTAGTCTTTGCCGTTGACCTCGCCTTCGCGAATTGGACGTGTGGTGCAGGAGATCGCATAGCTGCAGTCGGGGTCTTGCTCATTAAAAGCTCGGCACAGAGTGGTCTTGCCTGAGCCGGAGGGACCAGACACGACACAGAGGATGCCTTTTCGTTGTGAATGGTTGTTCATGTAACACTTAATTATTATTTACTTTGTTGCATCAATAGCCTCCACATAAAGGGGGATTGCAAGCATCATGCAATAGATATTTCCCTATAGACTAAGGGGCAAGGGTATATTCAAAAAGCGTTTATTGACAATCGTTGGTGAAGTTGCTACTATGCAAATAACAGCTATACAGCAAACTCGCATAATGTCGTCATCAGGTCATAATCAGCAAGGTTGGGAGGTTCAGGTGAGAAAAGGTCTGCTCGACTATATTACCTTGAAGATTCTCTCTGTGCAACCTTTGCATGGGTATGGGATTGTGCAGAAAATTCGAGATTATCCTAGTTTTACGGTCACCGAGAGTGCAATTTATCCGGTTCTTAGTAAATTTTTAAAAGAAAAGGTGCTGATAACTACTCGTGAGGCTTCGTTACAGGGGCCTCCACGACGGGTTTATTACCTGACAGCATTAGGCAAAACCCGACTAAACAGTATGGAGCATTTTATTAAATCAATGAATCTGTCACTTGAGAACTTCTTACACAATAAAATCTAATCATGCCTAGTTACTCTCCAGAACATCATCCAGCTTTTTCCACCTACCTAAATGCGGTTGAGACTATTTTACGTAATTCGGATGTGGACGTGGTAGAAAGAGAACAAATTCGGCAGAGCATCATCGAACAGTTTGAGGGCTCTGGTGATCTGCAGGCAGAGCGGGCTTATGTGGCGCAATTGGACCCGCCAGAGTCTTATCGTAACGAACTTGTGTCAGGGGGGCAGAATCAGCTAAAATATGAGCCCGGACCGATCCCTTTGAAGCTGATCGTTGCTGTGGCTATCCTAGCAGCGATTGTGGCGTTACCTTTGTATATGGTCAGCTTGCGAAACGACATCATCGTTGCCGACGAATCAGTGGATGCAGCATGGGCGCATGTGGAAACGATGCTGCAACGGCGTTTTGATTTGATTCCAAACTTGGTGCAGACCGTGAAGGGAGTTGCCGAACATGAAGCGAAGGTGTTGACGGAAGTGACTCGCTTGCGAAGCCAGTGGGGAGATGCCAAAAATCGTGAAGAGAAACAGGCGGCAGCGGAGAAGCTAGATGTGCAAATTGTGAAGATCGTGATGATGCGAGAGACTTATCCACAATTGCGCGCTAATGAGAACTTTACAGCTTTGCAATATCAGTTGGAGGGAACGGAGAACCGTATCGCTGTGCAACGGGTTCGTTACAATGAGGTGGTTCGATATCACAATACGCTGGTGAGGAAATTTCCTGCCAACCTGTGGGCATTTACGGCGCGGGACGAGTTGTTCAAAGCTCAGGTAGAAGCAAAGGTAGCTCCCAAAGTTCAATTTTGATCAACGATGAAAGTTATGAAGCACTTCACAGTTTGCGCGTTATTTTTTTTAGCAATTGCTTGTTCAGACGAACAAACCCCATCGAAAGATCTCGCATTAGAGCTGCAGATAAAGCTTCCTGCAAAACCTGTGAATTCGCCTGCTTTTCTTAATACTTCGTCGCTGCAGTCGATCAATGAGGTGGCGATCATCGAACTGCGACGTGCCAGTGAATATACTGGCATCGATTTTTCCATGCTGTTGGTAGATGAGCTGCCCGACCAAATTTCTATAGAAATAGCAGCAGCACAACTATTTGATGAATGGCAGGTAGGTGCTGAGACCCAGGGCAAAGGGGTTCTTTTTTTGTTTGTAGAGAAGGATGGGCTATTGAAAATAGAAGTGGGGTACGAACTAGAGGGAGTTTTTCCAGATGCGTTTGTGGGTTCGTTCCAAGAGACGCTCAGAGATTATTATCGAGGTGAGTATTTTGGCGATGTGGTTGGGAGCATGATCACTTCTATGATGCGTCGTGCTCAGGGAGAAGATGCGAAGGGCTTAATGGAAAGTTTTTCGAATGAACGGCCTCAGCAACAGGGTGTCGGTATCGAAAAAGCGATGGGGTTTCGTTCTGGTGGCGCGGGAGTTACCGAAAGCAACTTTGTGATTAATAAAGAGAAAAAGCTCAATAACACCCAACAGCTCAGTGACAAAAGCAGAGCGCAGTATGATAAAAACGCTCAATTAAACGTCGTTATTCAACGTTATCTTAAGTCTTTGCAAGCGGGTGTTAATGATCCCTATCTACCACTTTTAACCGAAGGCAGTCAGATGATGCGCTTAGAGTATCCGAAAAATGCCGGCTTTCAGAGGCGTGCATATAAAAGATTTAGCGGCAAATATAAAGTGCAGCAATCAGGTGATTTAGCCGCCGTTCGTTTTCAGCGCCCTGATGTAATGCCAATTTTGTTTCGTAAGGACAGTCAGGGGAACTGGCTCGCAGACATCACCAAGTCGTGGGCCTATAGTCAGGCATCCCGGGATCTGAAGAAAATGTATCCGGCTATGGGTGATCACGCTTGGATGTTTGCTTGGAAAAATGAGCTACGCAAGCCCGTAGTGCCACCAACTCCAGCTCCTTTGGCGAAGGGGAAATCTTTAGACGCGGAAATCTTACGTTTAGAAAAAGCTATTCAAAATTTGCCAAAAGAGGCGTCTAACTATTTTGCTCTAGCAGATTTACTGTATTTCGAGTGTTATTGGATTCGAGATGCGATGAAGCTGATTGAAAAAGGACTCTTACTGGATCCTGCTAATGTGCTTTACCACAAACGTTTTATTAGCTTTGCCTATCGTTTCCCTGATATGAGTAGAGTGGAGCATCACCACGAACAAATATTTCAGCATGATCCAGGTGACTATGAGAATTTACGCCTGTACATTAGTTATTTGAAAAGAAAAAGGTCAACAGCGTATGAGGCTAAAATCAATCTACTTAGAAAAGCTAAAGGGCACCTAGTTGTGCCCGATACACCGTTCCCTATGAATTCGAGCTCAGGTAAATACAGAAACCGAGTCTATCACCTTGGTTCTGCCACGAGACAATTACAGGCTAGATACAATTTTTTTGTTATGCACAAGCATGATGCTTGGGCGCCGTTGGCAACAATATACTTCTATGATGAAAAGCTAAATGCTAAATTTGGGATTGCAATGAAACCGAAAGAATCGGGCTTGCTTATCCGCCCGCTGACGTCAAGCCCATTCAAGTTTACTCCGTTCACTTTACCGCTAACTAAAATAGTTAAAATTGATTGTAGTTGGGGTGAGTCCGAAAGGTTTGTCTGGAGTATTAATGACCGTAGGGTGTTAGTCGTTGAGTCAGAGTTGGTTCCTTCTGTTGTAAAGGTTTTCCAAAGATCTGGCGGCGGCATATTCAGCTTGGATGAGAATTAAATTAATTCAAGATTAGTGTTAGTGGATTTCCAAAGATTTGGCGGCGGCACAGAGTGGTCTTGCCTGAGCCGGAGGGACCAGACACGACACAGAGGATGCCTTTTCGTTGTGGATCAAATTGCATAGCGCTTTTAATTTATAAGGAATCTGAAAATCATTGGCAAGATGCCAATGCTACGGATTATTGGATATTTTGCACTTGTTCGCGGATCTTTTCCAGCTCAGTTTTTGCTTCGACCACGTGTTGGGCTAGTTGAGCATCGTTGGCTTTGGACCCGATGGTATTGATTTCTCGATTGAACTCCTGACAGAGAAAGTCCAGTGAGCGGCCGACTGCATCCTCAGAGTTCATGTAGGTTCTGAATTGTTTGATGTGGCTGCGAGCTCGGGTGATCTCCTCGCTGATGTCGCAGCGGTCGGCGAAAAGTCCAATTTCACGTAGCAAGCGGTCGTCGTTGAGATCGATGTCGAGCCCTGCTTCGGAGAGACGTTGATGCAAGTTTTTGCGGTATCGTTCGATCACTGCATGCGCGTAAGCGGCGATGTGCGTGATTTTTTGTTCGATGAAAGCCAAGCGACTTTCGAGATCTTGATGCAAGTGATGTCCTTCCGCTTGCTGCATGCTGAGAAGGGCGGTGAGAGCTTCACCCAGCACGAGGGAGATACCGCTTTTCAGATCGTCGAGAGGTAGATCTTGTTGGTCAAAAGTCAATAAACCAGGGACACGGAGTAAATCCTCACCGTTCACTTGAATACTCACCCCATTTTGTTTTTCGAGGGATTGGATGAGGTCGAAGTATTGTTTGGCTAAGCCCTGATCCAAGAGGATTTGTTTGGATCCGCCCTTGGTTGATTCGACTAAGATTCGCGCGGTCACGCGACCGCGTAGAACTTGTTGGGCGATTTGTTTTTTCAACTCAGATTCAAGTGCCGTCAGACCTGAAGGCAGGTGCAGCATGATGTCCGTTTGTTTGCGGTTGACTGCCGAGAGTTCGATGGTGATTTGCCAACCCTCGATATTTTGTTCGGCTCTGCCGTATCCTGTCATGCTTCTCATAGATGGTTTTCTATCATTGATTTTGAAAAAAAAGCGCCAGTTTTTTTATTTTTTTGTTATTATTCAGGTATGGTTCGTTGAACTAATCTTTAGCAGTAAATCAATGATCAGTAAATCTAGACTATTAACCCTGGGGCTTGTGCTAATGACAACTTGGTCGATCAACGCACAAACAGCCAAAAAAACTTCGGCATCAACGGATGGAACCGATTTTACGCCAACGGCTCACGATCCCAACATTGCTAAAATCACATTATTTACTAGCAACCCAGACATTGTCACCCCGATCGGTATTGCTGTTGCACCAGATGGTCGAGTTTTTGTTCAAGAAAATCACACTCATAAACGGCTCGATAGCTACAATGGTCCCAAGACAGACCGGATTCTTATTTTTGAAGATACGAATGGGGACGGCATTTCCGATAAACGCACGATTTTTTATGAAGGACTTGTCTCCAGCACGGATTTACTTTTTGGCTCCGATGGCCATCTTTATGTCAGCACCCGTAGTTTCATCGGACGCTTTCGTGATGCCGCGACTAAACAAAAGGCCTCAGGAGAACCGGAAGTATTAATCAGCTGCGAAACAGGTGGGAAATACCCTCATAATGGCATTGGGGGCTTAGCTATTGATCCGGCAAATCCTACGGTTTTAGCTTTTGGTTTTGGCGAAAATCACGGTGCTGACTATACTTTTACAGGTTCTGATGGCGGGAGCATTTCAGGCGGTGGTGAAGGTGGATCCACCTATACGTGCAACACAGATGGCAGTAAACTCAAGCGCCAATCAACGGGTCACTGGAATGCCTTCGGCATGGCTTACGATCTCAAAGGGAATCTCTTTTGCACTGATAATGATCCTAACAGTCGCCCACCCAATCGACTTTTACATATAGTCGAGGGCGCGGATTATGGTTATGAATACCGCTACGGTCGTTCGGGTCTGCACCCACTAATAAGCTGGGATGGATCCACACCGGGAACGCTGGGCATGATAAGTTCTCTCGGTGAAGCTGCCTGCGGAGTTATAGCCCATGGTCCGAATCAGTTATTAACAGCTTCTTGGACCGATAACCGGATCGATCAGCATGTTTTAGAAAGCAATGGAGCCTCTTTCATAGCTCCACGGAAAACCTTTATCAGCGGTCCGGACAATTTTCGTCCAGTTCATTTTTCATATTCCCTAGATGGTAAATACCTCTATTTCACAGACTGGGTAGAACTCAGTTACTCAGTCCACGGCCATGGTCGAGTGTGGCGAGTAGAGTTCAAAAAGCCCATCAACTTGAAGCCGTTTGAGCGGCAAGAGAAAATGGTATTAACGGCTAAAGAAGCTTTGCAAGCACTTGGCAATAAGGATCCTTACATTCGCACCGAAGCTATACGGATTCTGCAACAACACCCAGAAGTTCTCAAAGCGTATAAATGGCAAGGTAATGAAAGTAGCACTGCGCGGGCTCATTACGCTGTCGCTATCAAAAAGCAAGACCCCAATGACTCAAATAAAAACATCCCCGAATTGCTGCAAGATGAAAGTGAGGATGTTCGTTATGTCGCAATCAAATGGATTGCCGATGAAAACTTTATTCATTACAAAAAAAGCCTAGAGCAGCAATTGAATCGTCGGGATATGAGTCGCCAGAGTATCATGGCAGTTTTATCCGCATTGGCAAAACTTGACGGTGCGAGTGGCGATTTTTCTCCTGGGCAGAAGATGAATGACTTAGCTTTGGATGAAAGCAAGCCAACAAAACTACGTGCCATCGCATTGCAACTGGCTACGCTGCCTCTAGAAAATTTAGCGCAATTGGCGAAAAGTAAAGAGTTGGCTATTGTGCGCCAGGCCATTTACTCGTTGGCTATTCACAAAGATGAAAAACGTAGTGACTTCCTCAGTCAGCTTATCATAGACGAAGCCCTAGATGCTAATTTGCGGGCGGATGCCTTGGCAGCTCTAGCGCCGTTTGCGCAGGATCATTTGAGCGTATTGACTGACCTTTCTAGGCATAAAAATGCCATCATCTCCACTGAGGCTAAACGGACTCTCGCCTCAGCTGGCATACAGCAGCGGTCATTAGAAACCAAACCGTTGCCTACCGATATTGATGCGTGGGTGAAATTCATCAATCAGGCTCCTGGTAAAATCAACAGAGCAGTGGGACGACGCTTGTTTTTCCATTCTCGGCTGGGCACTTGTTATAATTGTCACAGCATGAATGGACGTGGCTCAAAATTCGGTCCGGACTTAACCGCGATTTATCGTCAGGATGGAGTTGATCAAAAATGGCTGCTTCAGCATATCGTCAATCCTAGTGCCGAAGTCGCACCCTATTACTACCCTCAAAAAATAACAACCAAAGACGGCAAGGTGCAAATGGGCTTCATTTTAGGAAAAGAAGGGGTGACGCAGGATTATGTCGGTGTTGACGGGGAGGTCTTCAATGTCAAAAAAGATCGGATTGTTAATCGTGAGGAAATAGCGATGTCAATCATGCCTCCTGGCTTGCTTTATCCGATGACAGCAAGTGAAATCCGCGACCTCGTTGCTTTTTTGTTAAAGAATGATACTCCAGCTATCCCTGATTCGGCAATCAAATAGCAGTTATCCTAATGAGTATGGATCGACATCGACAGTGGCGATGACATCGGAAGGGAAGGACATTTTTTTCATCACTCCACGGATCAGGGAGGTCATCTTGCGAGCTTTGTTGGCGCGTAGAGTGATCTGAAAACGGAACTGGTCGTGAGATTTGACCAGCGGTGATGGCACCGGATCGGAGATGATGATTTGATCGGGGTTGTCTGCCGGCAGGGCTTTGGTGAGGCGTAGGTGCAGGGTTTTTAGCGAAAATTCGGCGCGTGCCATGTGAGTGGAGCGCACCGTGAGCATTGCCATGTGGGGGTAAGGGGGGAAGTTGAATTGTTTGCGGAATTCTAACTCTTGTTCGGCGTAGCCTTCGAAATCATGATGGCGAGCATAGGCGATAGAGGGGTGATGCGGGGTGAAGGTCTGCACCACCACTTCGCCAGATTGCTCGCCGCGTCCAGCACGCCCAGCGACTTGGGTGAGCAGTTGGAAGGTGCGCTCGCCGGCGCGGAAGTCTGGCACGTGCAGGCCGATGTCAGCATTCAAGATGCCCACTAAGGTTACGTTGGGAAAGTGCAATCCTTTAGCGATCATCTGGGTGCCGATGAGGATGTCGGTCTTACGCGCTTTGAAAGCACTGAGGGTATCCTTGAGCTGATTTTTTCGCTTCATCGTATCGGTATCGACACGCGCGATGCGAGCAGTGGTGAAAACTTTGCGTAAAACTTCTTCGACCTTTTCAGTGCCGAATCCGACCAAGCTGATGGCGCGTGCCTTGCAGTCGGGACAACGCTTAGGGACGATGCGAGCAAAACCGCAGACGTGGCAGGTCAGTCGTTCTTCTTTGCGATGAAAGGTCATCGGCAGGCTGCAGTGACGGCATTCGACTACCTTGCCGCATTCAGGGCATAACAAAGATCGTGAGAACCCGCGGCGATTGAGAAAGAGAATGATTTGCTCGTCTTTCTCCAAACGCGCCTCGATGGCTTGGCGAAGTTTGAGGGATAGGATGGCCTGCCCTCCCCCACCACCTCTGCGTGCTTCCATGCGCATGTCGAGCACCCGAATGAGTGGCAGGGAGCGATCATCAACTCTCAGTTTCATTTTGACCACATCGTATTTACCGAGCAGAGCATTGTTCCACGATTCGAGCGAGGGGGTGGCGCTGCCGAGCACCACGGGGCAGTCTTCGATGTGCGAGCGAACCACAGCGAGATCGCGGGCATGATAGCGGGGCGGGCTTTCTTGTTTGTAAGAATTTTCATGTTCCTCATCGACGATGATCAACCCGAGATTATCAACGGGTGCGAACACGGCGCTGCGTGCACCGATGACGATGCGTGCTTTGCGAGCGAGTACCTTACGCCACTCGTCGAGTCGTTCGCCGGCGGATAGGTGGCTGTGCAGGATCGCTACTTGATCCTGGATGGCGGCGAAGCGGCGCTTGAAGCGTTCGGCGGTTTGTGGAGTTAGGGAGATCTCAGGAACTAGCACGATGGCACCTTTGCCTTGATCGATGCAGTGCTGGATTGCCTGCAGATAGACTTCGGTCTTGCCCGATCCAGTGACTCCAGAGAGCAGGATGGGTTTGCGTTGAGGATTCTTTTTTGCGACGAGGACGGCATCGAGCGCGACTTGTTGCTCGGGGTTCAAGGTGAGCGGCGGGCTGGGTAAAAATTCCTCACCAGCGTAGGGGTCACGGTGCACGACTTGATCTTCGATCTGCACCCAGCCGCGTTCCTCTAGCGCTTTGATCGAGGGACGCGAGATGCTCATGGCATTGACTAGCTCAGATAGAGCCATAAGCGGTTCTGCCTTTTGAGTCATCAAGTAATCGAGCGCATCAGCTTGTTTGCGGGCTCGCCTTTTGAGTTTTTTGAGATCTTCTTCGCTGGGCGTTTTGATCAAACGCACCACTTTGCGAATTTTTTCACCACCTTCACCATCGCGTGCGGCTTGTGGGATCATGCTGCGGATGACGGTCTCTAGGGGCGAAAGGTAATAGTCTGATACCCAATGTGCCAGTTTCAGCAAGGGCGCAGTCAATACAGGCTTGGCACTGAGCAGTCGCTGGATGGGCTTGAGTTTGAACGATAGCTCAAGTTCGTCGATCTCTTTGATGTCCAGCACCGTGCCAGTAGCGGGACGGTTGCGCAGCTTCACCTCGACACGCGAACCGACCGCGATGCTCTCCTTCATATCGTCGGGAATCGCGTAATCAAATTCGAGATCCGAAGAACCATCGATCACAATGTAAGCCGCTGCTTGCATCGCGTAGCATAGACGAAGAGCGCCACGGGACAATCAGCTTTTGTCAATTAAATGGCGCGAGTCTTAGCTGGCAAGGGGATTGAAATAATCTTTACAAAGCCTATGGCGCGTATAAATTTGGCTTTAAAATGTGGTGGCGAGGACTGCCCATTTGGGAGCCTTTTGCCCTTATTTTGGGAGCTGTCCTGTGTAATATGTTATGTCAGACAGTTCCATAATTATACGTTCGCTTAAAAAATTGACATCCTTCGGAAGATTGTAGATTATTCAACTATGAAAACGTTAATTGAAGTCATCCGTGAGGCAGATCAACTATCTCAGGAGGATCAAGCAGGCTTAACCACACACTTATTATCTGGATTAGGTGGAGCTCCACTAGGTCCTGACGATGAAGAGCTAGCACGCAGAGAGGCAGAGATAGACTCGGGAACTGCGAAACTCCTCACCCATGAACAACTCCGCAAGGCTGTAGGAAGATGAGTCGAGAGATTCTTTATCACTCCTCGATCCAACGAGAGATCCGTGATATTCTGAATCACTACGAAGATATTTCTGAGCAACTAGCGGATGATTTTTGGAAAGAGCTCAATTTGGCATTTGATTATGCTCGTAGATTTCCTACTAGGCATCATTTTGATCCAAGTGGTCGAAGGAGATCTAATCTGACAAGATTTCCATATCACTTTCTCTTTAGAATAAGTGATTCACAGATTAAAGTAACTGTCGTCCGACACAACTCAAGGCATCCAGGTTATGGTAACCGCCGGAGATAAACAATAGCGAATCGGGTAGGCGGGAGATTCTAACTC
>JAKISY010000086.1 GCA_021648365.1 Verrucomicrobiales bacterium | reverse complement strand
GGTTACGGCATGCACCTGATAAAGCTGCAAGCGCGCGCCGTGCGGAAACACCTCTTTAATGGCGGCAAATGTCGCATCCACGGGGCCATCACCTGTAGCGGTCACCGCATGGTTTTCCCCACCAATGCTCAGCACCATCTCTGCGGTTTGCGGCCCTTCGGTGCCACACACCACCCGCAGGTTTTCCAGCTTCAACTCGCCTTCAAGTGGCCGCCCCGAGGATGTGTTCATCAGCGCCACCAAGTCGTCGTCAAAAATCTCTTTTTTGCGGTCGGCCAGTTCCTTAAAGCGCACAAACACATCTTTGAGCTGGTTATCCGCCAGCGAAAACCCGAGGTTTTCCAGCTTGGCCCGCAGCGCCGCGCGGCCCGAGTGCTTGCCCATAACCAGCGATGTTTCGCTCAAGCCGATGTCTTCAGGCCGCATAATCTCGAAGGTTTCCGCGTTCTTCAGCATACCATCTTGGTGGATACCACTTTCATGAGCAAAGGCATTTTTGCCAACAATCGCCTTATTATACTGCACCGGAAATCCCGAAACAGTCGCCACACGACGGCTAATTGCCATGATCTTTTTTGTATCAATATCAGTGCGATACGGCATAATGTCATTGCGCACCTTGATGGCCATAACCACTTCCTCAAGTGCTGTATTCCCTGCGCGTTCACCAAGGCCATTGATGGTGCATTCAATCTGCCGCGCACCCGCATCCACTGCTGCCAAGGCGTTGGCAGTGGCCATGCCAAGGTCATTATGGCAGTGGGTTGCAAACACAATCTCGTCCGCCCCCGGCACGCGGTTCAGTAGCATTTTGATAATGTCACCGCTTTCGGCAGGCGCGGTATAGCCCACGGTGTCCGGAATGTTAATCGTTGTCGCCCCCGCTTTAATCGCGATCTCGACCACGCGGCAAAGGTAGTCATCCTCGGTGCGCGTTGCATCCATCGGCGACCATTGCACATTATCGCACAGGTTGCGCGCGAGGGTCACGGATTCATGAATAGCATCGGCCATCTCATCCATGTTCATGCCCGTAATCTCGCGGTGCGACGGCGAGGTGCCGATGAAGGTATGAATGCGCGGCAAATTCGCGTGTTTTACCGCCTCGAACGCCCGCTCGATGTCACCCGCCTTCGCCCGCGCCAAGCCGCAAATCACCGCGCGGTCGGCCCGCTTGGCAATCTCGCTCACCGCCGCAAAATCCCCCTCCGAGGCAATCGGGAAGCCCGCTTCAATAATATCAACCCCCATCACATCCAGCATCTCGGCAATTTCGAGCTTCTCGTTATGGGTCATGGTGGCACCCGGGCTTTGCTCGCCGTCGCGCAATGTCGTGTCAAATATCAACACACGGGATTTATCAGTCATATCGGTCATTTCATTGGTCCTTAGCTTTTGAGAAGTCTGGTGCGGTTTTAAGCTCCCCTTGAGCGCACGCACCAACATCCTCGGCACGCTCAGAGGCGGCTAAGGAGTAGGATTTCGGCAATGGCATTGCTGCGATGCGGAATCAAATTATGTGGCGTCATGTTACACATGTTCGCCACTATAAGCGGGGTTTTGCAGAGTTAAAGCAAAAAATGAACGCTTGGGGGTATTTCTGTGCGACGGCAAGCGCCGCCGAGCGCAGCGAGGCTCGGGCCAGCGGCAGGTATTTTTCAATTCGTTGAAAAATATGCTTTGGTCGAGTGGGGGCGGTTTTAATGTGCAATTTTGCATATAAACCGCTGACCAAGCCCCCGCAGAGGCCAAAGCAATTCCGGAGCTGCCGGATAGACCCGAACGCGAAAGCGCTTGCCTTAATTCCCAGAGGCCGCTGCCGATTCTTCTTCTGTGGCGGGGTTGCCGTTGGCCCAGAAGCCGTCATATTCCTCGCCGGAGGCATAGCGCATCACACCGCGCCCTTGGCGCTGGCCTTTGGCAAAGAAGCCTTCATACACATCGCCATTCGGGTATTTGGCCGCGCCTTCGCCGTCAATTTCCCCGCCGGACCAGTTGCCGGAATACTCAAAGCCGTCGGGCATGGTGATGGTGCCCGTGCCCTCGCGCTGGCCCGCTGCAAATGCGCCGGTATAGATGGTGCCATCGGAGTAGGTGGCCACGCCTTGGCCGTCTCGCAACCCGTTTTTCCACTCGCCGGTATATTGATAACCGTCTTGATAGGTCATCGTGCCTTGGCCGTGGTTTTTAGCGTTGCGGAATTCGCCTTCATACACGAGGCCATTTTCATAACGGGCAATGCCTTGGCCCTCGATCACGCCGTTAACCCATGCGCCCTCGTAGGAAGACCCATCGGCATAGGTGATTTTCATGCCCTCGCCCGATACCGCTTTTTTCAACAAATTACCCAAACCCTGATCCAGCGCTTTTTCCCTCGTGAACTTGATATCTCCCAGATAGGCAACCATCGAACCCATCTTGGTATGGATACGCCCATCCAGATTCACCTCGAGCAAACGCTCTGTCTCTTTTTCAAAAAGCCCCTGCCCCTTATCTTGTTGCACCGTTGACTTAATGAACTGATCTAAAGTGAAACTAGGATCATTAGATGGAATAGGTGGTGGTGTGCTCATAGCTGTGAAATATAAGAAATGACGACACAAGATCAAGGGCAAATGAAATAAAATAAAAGCGTAATCTTTCCACTTTCACAAAACCTGTTCAGGGTATCTCTTAACTCTGTGACTGCACCATCATCCATAGCTAACACCAAAGCTCAATACGAAGAGCTAGAAAGCGATCTATCACGCTACCTCGAGTCCACAGAAAATACATCATCCTTGCAGCAAGACTTCGACGCTCTCGCTTTACGGGTTTTCCAATTTCAATACCTCCATAATCGCCCTTATCAAAAATGGTGCCACCACCGAGGCATCACTGCCCCGTGCACAGTCACCCGCTGGCAAGACATTCCCGCTGTGCCAACGTCCGCTTTCAAAGATAGCGGACTTCAATTGAATTGTTTTCCTCCAGATTGCTTGGCTACCATCTTCAAAACCAGCGGTACTACCAGTGACCAACACAAGCGAGGCTCGCATGGATTTCACTCTACCAAGCTATATAAACATTCGATTATGCAGGCTTGGCAACAACTGCGCTTACCCGAAAATCTGCCATGCCTCTTTCTCACCCAAAGCTCACAGGATGCCCCTAGTTCTTCGCTCAGCTATATGATGCGGGTACTAGCAGATCGCTCATCAAAAATCAGCATCACAGACCAGCCGTTTTTTATCACCGCACAAGGCGAACTCGACAGTGCTCGTCTGATCAAAATTTGCCAAAGCCTCGACCAGCCTATCCTAATTCTTGGCACCGCACTGGCTTTTCTTCATTTGATCGAATCGCTTGTCACGAAATCCATGGGGCTTCCGCTACCAGACGGGTCAGCCTTGTTAGAAACTGGAGGCTACAAAGGTAGTGGCCGTCATTTACAAAAAAACGATTTTTACCAGCAACTCTCACAGACTTTCTCGCTTCCTTCCTCGTGTATTCACAACGAATACAGCATGACCGAACTCAGTTCGCAATTTTATACAGCTGGACTCAATCAAGCGCATCGAGCACCCCATTGGACCCGCGTCCAAGTCATCGATCCCACCACGCGTCTAGCCGTCGAACCAGGTGAAACGGGGCACCTGCAATTTTTGGACCTAGCTAACCTAGGTTCTGTCGCTGCTCTGCGCACCGAAGATCTCGCTACAGCCACTACTTCTTCGCAGTCTTTCAAGCTGCTCGGGCGCGACCCCAGCGCACTGCCACGAGGCTGTTCGCGCTCCACCGATGAGATGCTTGATTAGCTGAGACCGTTCAAGCCCCCTTTTGTCTATCTATTGATAGTTCCCTGAACAGAAAACACGCTTCGTCAAAATCACGCAGACGGGTGACAAACGATCATTCTGGTCGATCCATGAATTGGACTTGATCGGAACTAGCGGAAAAAAATGATCCGCTCTAACGCTCTGATAGGCTAGCCAGCTTTCAGCGCTCTCAACTCCTTGTCCACCATCGCCAAATACTCAGAGGTAGCGCTCAATCGGCGCGCTAAGAGCTTAGCGATGAACTCATACAGAGCAGCATAAAAGGAAGGGTTCTCCTCTTTAGGCATCACGTGTTCCAAAAATTTCTGATCCACAGCCAGGCAGAACGCCTTGCTACTAGCAACTACAGATGCACTGCGAGTTTCATCCTCCAAGGCAGCCAACTCCCCAAATATATCTCCAGTCGAAGACAGAGTGGTTAGCGTATCTCCGTCTTTGACGATGGCAAGCTCTCCTCTCAATAAGATGTAAATGCGCGTAGCGTCAGCTCCCTCGGTTACGATCGCATCCCCGACTTCACATTCTAATACCGAACTGGCGTCCAGCACCGCATTCAAATGCTCTTCAGAGAAGGATTCCAAAAAAGGGATCTGCCGCAATTCATCCGGCATCGTCGCGTCATCGTGTATGTAGGCAAATTCTTTCACAGGTCTTGAATATAAAGGCAAAACTACCTGTAATGGAAGCACGAAATACAGAAAATCATGATTTATTTTATTGCTTACGAATAATCGCTACACTGTAGCCCTCGGGAATCCGCACTTCAGCGTAAGCTTTTTGACGTTTGACGATGCGTTCCACTTCGATTTCCAAAGTTTGCACGCCCTCTTCGTCGAAAACCAAGGTTTCAAATTCGCTCAAATCCCCCCAACCATAATAACCGCTGCGGTTAGCAAGAATCCTTTCTTTACCAATCACAAAGCCCCTACCCATTTCAATGTAAGTGATCGGAAACATCGCCGAAGTGAGCGTTGGCGCATTGGGATCAATGCGGTAATTGAACCAATAATACAAAGCGCCGTAGTCCAAAGCTTTCAGCATATTTCGATAACAGTCCTCCGCACTTCTCTCGGTCAAATGATCTCCAAGCCCGATCGGCGTGTAGAGCTGCATTTTCGCCAAATCACTGATCGAAGTCGTGCGGGTCACGCGCGGGAAATGAAGTTGTGTGAACGAACGCGTTCGCGGAGCATCACGACCGATCAAGACGCCTTTATCCATGAACTCTTTAGCGGTTTTTAATCTCCAAGACAAACTCGCCATACCTACATCTGATACATTTTTGACCACTTGATGTGTCTTGCTAGAAATCATAGCCGAATAGCCAGCCCATTGGCTACCATAGTCCACCGTTTGCGCTGGATTGTGATTGATGTCGTCCCAGTATACTCCTTGCATCGGCATTTTTTCCCACATGGCAGTGATCAACTCCTCTTGTTTTGAAGCATAGTCAGAGCCCTCTCTTGGTAAAAAAACAGGGTAAATGGAATTGCCAAAATACCCCGCTTTGCCATCGTAAGTGATCAACGCGTCTTTGGCAAAAGCGCTAGCATCGCCATCGCCCGTAGAAACAAAACTGTTATAGGTGAGAATGCCTTTGGAGACATCGCGTGCCAACTTGATTTTTTCGAGCAAGTCAATTTGAGCAGTCAGATCCGCCTTCAGAAAGGCAGTGCCCATGGTGATCCGATTTTTGTAGCTCCCCATGTTCATCGTCACATACTGAGCCGACTTACCATTCAGATAAGTTCCCAATTCGAGGTCAGACTTCTCTGCCACTGCTGCTGAAGGAGACAAAAAACAAAAACTCCCATCAATAGTGAAATTCACACCCCAGTGATTTCTGATGCGATTAGCAAAAAGGAAGGGGTCTGGTGACTCTAGAGGATAAATCGAATACTCCAAAGTCACACTCTTACCTTTGGCTACCACCAAACGGCGATTATCTATACCGATCTCGCGACGATTACGATAATTCCAAGCTTGAGTGCGCATCAAATCGTCTTCACTGATCAGCCCAATGCCTTTGTCCAGATACAATCCCAGTGAAGAAGGGTGTCCGCCCTCCTCCGTTTTTAACACCGGCGAATCCACCCGCAACCCTGATAAATAAACCGACGTCACACCCTCTCCCAAATCAACTTTGTGCCTCACCATCACGGGCAAATCTGCTTCGCTGACATTCTCGATGCGATCCTTCACAATCAAGCGATCACCGTCACGCACCAAAGTTCTTTTCAGCTGAAAGTTCTTAGCCATCGCGCTCAGTTCATCTCCCGACGCTTCCATATTCTCCCACCCCCCGTCACCATCCTCAAAAAGGTTCACCCACCCCGGTGTTGTGGTCGAGAACATCGACTGCACAATCCACGTGCGCCCTCCTAGTTCAACTCGGATTCCCCCACCATCCGTTAGCTGATATAAAAAGCCCACTTCCGTATCCACCGAAGGTTCACGATAAGGGATCCGCCCCGTTGGTGCCTGCATCGGTAGCCGAGCTACTTTTTTAGGCACCAGATGTTTGCCCAAACCGATATTGGCAATGATCGCTCGTGCCACCCTCGGATCGCTGTGGCTAAGCTTCAAAACATTCTCACCATTTTGTTTCCAGAGATCGCTGACATCAAAGTCCAGTTCGTAAGGATCAATACCTCTCACCGCAAAAGGAGATGTAGCAGCAGGCGATTTGAAATCCGGAGAATACATCAAAAACCAACCTGGGCCACGGTAGGAGGTCTCTAGCTTTTGCCCCATGCGAAAGGTTTCCGTTCGATTGCGCACACGTTCCAAATCTAAAGTCACTCCATTGAGCTCAGCTTTGAGAATACCTGTACCTCCACTCAGCGAAGATGCATCAATGCGCGCCTGAATCACCAATTCTGTAATACCTCCCTGATTTTGAGATTCCTTGGCAGAGCCGTCCCCTACGATCCTAACCGTAATCGTTTGCCCAGGTCCCACTCGCACCTTTTTTTTGACCACCTTAAAACCAAAGTTCATAGTCTCCGCATTCAATCCGCCGTCACTGTCCCCCAATCGAACCTCCTTCATACGGCTCGCGCTACCCTCAGCCCAAGGAGTGTTCAATAAACTCACTAAGGTCTCCCCCCCTTTGATCCAAGTATCACCATCCTCCTCCTCATAATCCGAATCATGACCCACCACATCGATCCCCAACATCACCCCCTCGCTCACTCCGACAATCCCCAGAGTAGTCCATGGCAAAGCCACCGTCATTTGATAACCCGTATCAAGTTTTCTAACTCCGATTTTTGCACCCGCCACAGGACCAGATCGATCCCCTCGCAAGACCACCTGCGCCGCAGCGTCATTTCCACTACCACTCGCCCCCAAACTGGTGCCAATCTGAATCACCTGACTGCGATCCTTGATTTTACCAGGTTGTCTAGGAATGTCCAAAAATATCTCCAAACCATCACCACTCAAATTTCCTCCCACCAGCACATCATCCACTACCACCGCTGAGACATACAGAAACTCGTTATCCCACGCCAAATAGACCTGTCCTGAAAAATCGTTCGCTCCATCCCATTCCGAAGCACCCCAAACCACTTCCTGTGGTTCGTCCCACGCAGAAAAAGCAGCTAAAGTGTTCAACTCTTTCAAACTCCCGTCCACAGGAGGCGCAGTTTTCAAATGCACCAAACCCGCAGTGCCGTCGCCGCCCTCAGCCATTCCGGCAACTGCCAGCAACAGCATTGACATTATTACAGTTATCTCCTTCTTCATCTTTATCACCGCCGACTTTAATCTTTTTCCTAAATCCCTCAATCCCCTTACACCTAGAAATTGCAGGATAGCCACTCTATCCCTTATTATAGAAGGAAAATCTATGTTTTTATTAAAATAAATATTCCATTTTTATTAGTAAATTAAATTATCAGGAAATTAAACTCGACGCCGCCACTCAAATCTAACCCAGAAAAAGCGCTGGAAATGCCCCTTTTCTCCTAAGCACACCTCAATCGCTGAGCGTAAACTACTTGCCAAACAGGCAAGCCTAGGAATGGCCCGCTCAATGAAATTTGAGCCGTAAAGTAGGAGCCATAGCGGTAGGATGCTCTCGACTGGCAAAAGCGTGCACTAGCCCATTGCCAGAAGTTTGATCCGTTTCCCTTACGATGATCAAAGTAGCTAAGCCGTTATCATCTTCATTCAAAAAATCAACCAAGCGCGCACCTTCGATCGAACGAAAGCCTGATGCCACCCCTTGCTTGACTATAAATTGACCCAACTTCACTACCTGATCCTCATGCAAACGCGCGCCAGCATCCAACACATTAGCGGGGGCATTCTTCCATCGCAGCTCTTCTTCTGACCAACCATCCTGACTTTGGTCGATCAGGCCATACACGGTGAAGGTCGCATTAGGCACCAATGATGCGTAACCCAGCCCACTAGAGCGGATCGCCAGAACCAACTCAGCGTCGAGCACCTTATCGCCATTGAATGACTGCAAATCAAAACCTAGGTAAGTTTTGCGTTGATTATTAGGACGATCAGCACTTTTTTTTGCCATCACCAAAGGACTGCTACCAAAAGGTCCGCCAGTATTTTTATGTCTTACGTAAGTATCTTTTCCCTGCCCAAACGCGGTGCTTAGCACCTTCCACCCTTGCCCCTTAGGATGATCTCCCAAATCCGCATTGCGATCAGGCTCAGCGCCAATCGCACCTGCGTCTTGCCCCGAAAGAAAAGACTTCGCATCATAGCGAGCAGCTTCGCCCATCTTCAAACGTCTTTCACCAGCCACCTTATCGTGAGTCACTCCCACTTCGCCTTCGAGCACCACCACTTCAGAACGCCCATCCTCACCCACGGTCACCCCAAATCGAGTGCCGTAGTCTGTCACCAACGCATCAGCCGTTTCGACTTGAAAGCCCTCCGCCCCCTTTTTCACAAAGCCCACCAAACCACCGCTGATCAAACGACATTTATCTGCCGAGACCACCTCCATCAAAGCGGGAGCCTCCATCGTCACCTGTGCTCCGCCATCAAACACCACCGTTGCCAATCCTTCTAACAAATGCAACTGCCCCACACCTAAACGAGCCCCGTTACTGGTCGGCAGAGAACTGCCCGCCCATTTACACTCACGAGTATCAGCCAGCGTCGCGACGCTGACAGGTTTGATCGCTTCGACTTTGCTGATTTCTTTCTTCTGAGCATCAAGCTCCTGATCTTTGATAAGCGTAGAACTCGCCTCCAGTTTGGCGACCACGCCACCGTTCTCGTCAGAATCCCCACGCAACAACCACACACAACCCAATAAAAAACTCACCATGGCAGCATAGCGCAAAGTCATCAACCACCGTTGTTTTGCAGGAAACTCGATCAGTGTAGCCTGATTCTCCGCCAGTAAACTCTCCCCATCCGCTTGCAACAGTGCGTGCAAATGCAAGTATTCTACAAAGCGGGTTTTCGCCTCAGTATCTTCATCGAGCTGAGATTCCAAGTCATTGATCTCATCCTGAGTCAAACGACCCTCGATGTAACGATCAAACTGATCCTGCCATTTTATGTTCTCACTATTATTCATCATACAGCCACCTTTCCCATTTCTTTAGTCACACAATCTTGTAGCATCATCCGGATTCGGCTGAGCAATCGGTAAACCGCTCCCTCAGAGCGACCCACCTCCTCGCCAATCTCGCCGACCTCCATATCGCGAGTATAGCGCATCAACAAAATCTGTCGGTGTGGACGCGACAACTTGCCCACGCAGCTTTTCAAAGCATCACTGCGAAGATCGTAAGAATCCTCATTTTTAGAAATTTCGTAAGCCACACTTTCTAAAAAGGCATCGCTCAATTCAGCCCGCCTTTTGTGTTTGCGGCGATAGGTCAAAACCTGATGAAAAGCAATCTTCCTCGCCCAAGCGATGAAATTGCTCCCTAATTCAAATTTGTGGAAATGACGCCACATGACCAACTTAGTTTCTTGTATAATGTCTTCAGCGTCACCACGATCACGCACCAGATTCATCACGTAGAGCGTGATCTTCTTCTCATGCTCACTGAGCAAACGAATAAAATCCTCACCACTATCACGCTGAGGCGGTTCATTCTGCATACTGTTAGTTTCTGAATCGGACATATCACTATATTATAAACTAGGCTATTTAAGCGTTTTATTGGACACTCTTTTTGAATATAATTTATTTTTGCAAAAAAACTGTCCAAAAAAAACAAATCCCTGCCTTATTCTATCAGAAGCAGCATCAATGGCTGTTCTACAAGCTATAAAAGCCAAATCCCACTTCACATCATGCTTCCTACCAAGACCATCACCACCCTCGCTCTCATGCTCTTTATCGCCAGCGGCAATGTTCACGCAGATAAAGAAGCTCGCTTGAAACGCATCAGTGCCGAAGAACGAGCCTATTGGTTTTTTCAACCACTCGCCAAAACAAGCCCTCCATCAACTGCCAATTCAGCTTGGTCAAAAAATGAAATCGACACCTTCATCCTCGCCAAATTAGAGCAAAACAAAATCCAACCAGCCAAAGAAGCCGATGCTCGCACCTTGATTCGCCGCGCTTCTTTTGACCTGCTTGGACTGCCTCCCACCCATCAGCAAATCCTCGATTTTGAAAAAGCCTACAGCTCCAATGCTGATCTCGCGATGGAAAAACTGATTGATCGCCTGCTGCAATCCCCGCACTACGGAGAGCGTTGGGGACGCCACTGGCTCGACCTCGTTCGTTATGGTGAGTCCAACGGTTATAAAGCCGACGAATACCGCCCCAACATGTGGCGCTACCGCGACTGGGTGATCAATGCCTTCAACTCCGATATGCCCTACGATCAGTTCACACGTCACCAAATAGCTGGAGACGAACTGGCACCCAACGACCCTTCAGCCATCACCGCCACGGGCTACCTGCGACTCTGGCCTTACGAGTCCAATCAACGCGACGTGGCAACGCAATGGAACGGTATCACCGACGAAGTCACCGACATCACCGGAGCCGTTTTCATGGGACTGAGCGTCGGCTGCGCCAAATGCCACGACCACAAATTCGATCCCATCCTGCACGACGATTACTACCGGATGAAATCCTTTTTTGCTGGCATCTACCCCGATGACAGCATCGTCGCCGCTACCACCGAGGAAAAAAGAGTTTACACTGAGAAAATGAAACTTTGGCTGAATGCCACCACCGGAATACGCAAAGACATCGAGAAATTACTCGCCTCCAAAAAAGCCGATGAACAAGAAGCTGCGGTGAAAATGTTCCACCCTGACTTACAGGAAATTTACGCCAAAGCAGACAAAAACTGCTCAGCTTGGGAGCTACAACAAAAACTTTTCATCCAACGTCAAGTGGATGTGAAACACAAATCCACCGCAAAAAAACTCAAAGGAGACGAGAAAAAGCGTTACGCTGAATTGAGCAAAAAACTAGCTCAATTTGATCACCTCAAACCCAAACCGCTAACCCCAGTTGATGCGATCCGCGACACCGCCGAAGAGACCCCCACCGTCCTGATCGTCGACAGCGACAATAAAGAACCCATGTTGCCAGGCGTCTTGACCCTGCTAGACCCCAACGATCTCAAAATCACCCCACCAAAACTCGATCACCCCTCTTCTGGTCGTCGCAGCGCCTTAGCCCATTGGCTCACACGTCCCGACAATCAACTGACCACTCGAGTGATCGTCAACCGCCTGTGGTATTATCATTTTGGTCAAGGCATCGTCAGCTCAACTAACGAGTTTGGTAAACAGGGCTTACCACCCACCCACCCACTGTTGCTGGATTGGCTAGCTCGCAACTTCACCGACAATGGCTGGAGTTTGAAAAAAATGCACAAACTCATCTTGACCTCAGCCACCTGGAGGCAAGCATCCCTAGTCGAACCCTCCATCGCTGCGGCAGAAAATGACCCCGGCAACTTACTTCTCTGGAAACAACGCGTCCGCCGCTTAGAAGGCGAACCCATCCACGACGCCATGCTCGCCAGTAGCCAAGAACTCGACCCCACCATGGGTGGAGAAGGCGTGCCGGAAACCAAGCTGCGCCGTGCCGTTTACCAAAAACTGATGCGTAATCCACGCACCTTATTCCTCAATACTTTTGATGGTCCAGATGGATTCAACTCCTGTTCCTCACGCGACATCACCACCACCGCTCCGCAAGCGTTGATGATGTTGAACAACCGCTTCCCGTTGCAACGCGCTCAGACCATTGCCAATGACTTGATCAAAAACAAACAAGCCGTTGAGCCCTTAATCGATCAAGCATTCGAAAAAATCCTCAAACGACAACCCAGCTCTGAAGAAGCTAGTCAAGCTGCCGCTTTTTTGAAACAACAGGCTCTGCTAGCTAAAAACACTCCCCCGAGCAAAAACAAAGCTCCCAACCTAAATCCCAAATTTAAAACCACCGCCTTCAAGCCTTTCAAGTCCTCCGTCACAGGACTGCCCAAACAGGCGGTGAATATCCAACCCGATTCTTTGTATCAAAAAATCGAAATAAAAAAACTCAACCATCAAGAAGTCGACACCTTCACGCTTGAAGCCTTCCTTCACCTAGATAGCCTCTACAAAAACGCCGAGGTGCGCACCATAGCATCTCGATGGAACGGAAATAGCAGCGGCACCGCACAGTCTTTTGGTTGGTCATTTGGCATCACTTGCGAAAAATCTAGCTATCAGCCCAACAACCTGATCATGCAATTCACCGCCGAAGACATCGCCGGCAATCCTCTTTACCAAGTGATCGCCTCCGACCTTCGCATCCCTGTCCAGACGCCCTACTATGTTGCCGCAGTGATTCGCACTGGGAAAAATGGCGGCGACGTCACCTTTTACGCACAGGATCTTAGCAAGAAAGACAGCCCGCTTCAGATCGTAGTCAAACCCCACCAACTGGTAGCAGGCATCAGCAACCCCAAACGCGCTTTAGTGCTCGGCGGACGCGACCAGACGCTCAGCTCCATGTTCGATGGCTCCATCGCCCGCTTCACCTTGTCAGATCACGCTTTAAAAACGGAAGAACTGCTGATCAAGGGAGGACAAGCCAAAGCCGCCCTCAGCGACCTGACTTTTACCCAAAAGCAACTTCCTGCCCACCTGGTTCGCTTACTCCCATCCGGTCCCAAACCTACTAGCAAACCCCAGAACCCCTATTATCAATCCGTCGTTGACCTCTGTCACTCGCTACTCAACTCCAACGAATTCCTCTACATCGACTAAGCGCATCAATTGCCTAGCCCTGAAAACCTAAACCAACTTTGCTAAACTCATGAACCCATCCAACCCACACTACCGCCCAGCCTCTTCTCGCCGCGAATTCCTCTCGCGCGCTGGTGCCGGATTTGGCTCCTTAGCCCTGACTCACCTGCTCAACGCAGATCAAGCCCTAGGATCATCTCAATCTAAAGCCCCCCTACCCAACTACTTCGGCAAAGCCAAATCGGTGATCTTCCTCTTCATGGAAGGCGGCCCCTCTCACCTCGACCTCTTCGACCCCAAACCTGATCTCAACAAACTCGCTGGCAAACCTCTGCCACCAAGCTTTAATCGCCCTCTCACCGCCATGGGCGAACAAGGTTCCGCTATCCTCGGCAGCAAACGCTCATGGAAACAGCACGGACAAGCTGGCACTTGGGTATCCGACTGGTTGCCCCACACATCCACCATCGTCGATGACATCGCCGTGGTGCGATCCTGTTGGGCGGATGGCCTCAATCACGTCGGTTCCGTATGCCAGATGAACACTGGTTCCATCCTCGCCGGTCGCCCCTCGCTTGGTGCGTGGAGCCTCTACGGACTCGGATCGGCAAATCAAAACCTACCCGCCTATGTGGTACTCACCGACAGCGATGCCAAACCTTTCAATGGCACCCGCAACTGGGGCACCGGCTTCATGCCCTCCACCTATCAAGGCACACCCTTCAAATTTGGCGACAATCCCGTAGCTGACCTCAGAACACCCGCAGGCATCAGTCAGAAACGTCAGTTGGAAAAGATCAACTACATCAACCAGCTCAATCGCCAGCACGCGACACCACGAGCCTTCCAAAGCGATCTGGAGGCACGCATCAACTCCTACGAACTCGCCTTCAAAATGCAGTCGGAGATCCCCGAAGTCATCAACATCGATCAAGAACCTCAGCACATCAAAGATCTCTACGGAGTCGGTCAAAAACACACCGACTCGATTGCCAAAAACTGCATCCTCGCTCGCCGCTTAGTAGAAAAAGGCGTGCGCTTTGTGCAACTCTTCTGTGGCACGGGCAGCAAGTGGGATGCCCATAAAGCGATCGAAAAAAACCACACGGATCGCTGTGCCGAATCAGATCAACCCGTAGCCGCCCTGATCAACGACCTCAAACAACGCGGACTGCTCGACGAAACCCTAGTCGTCTGGGGCGGAGAATTTGGCAGGACCCCAATGTCAGAAAAAGGCGACGGTCGCGATCACAACCCCTGGGGTTTCACCATGTGGATGGCTGGCGGCGGCATCAAAGGCGGACAAACTCTCGGCACCACCGATCAGTTAGGACTCTACGCCATCGACCAAAAACAACACGTGCACGACATCCACGCATCCATTCTACACGCCATGGGTATCGACCACATGGCACTGACCTACATGCACAACGGCACCGAAGAAAAACCCACCATCAATCAGGGCAAACCTTTTGATAAGTTGTTCACCTAGACTTTAATGCCGCCTACGCGAAACACGTCTCGAAGTACGGCGACTCGTGCGGCGTGCGGCGTGCTACGTTGCGGTTCGGCGTGCAGCTAGCAAGTAAAGCCATCAGACCGCCTGCAGCCAAAAAGGGCAAGGACTGGATCACTTTGCGACGAGCCATCGAAGGGCTATTTTCATTAACAGTTTTTTCAGTATTCATCGTTGTATACTTGTTCTATTTAAGCAAAAGCTGTAATAATTTTTGCTATAAGTGATCAAAATAGCAAGCATGAAGCCCACTGTCCATATAATTTCCATAAACACACTTTTTTTTCACCAATCGGCTTTAGCGACCTTCCACTCTTCTACTTGATCCGTCGGGATCTCTGACAAAAAGCGTGAGGGCGTCTGCATCACCTGTCCCGAATGCGCCTGCGGCCAAATTAAGGGGTAGGTCAAATACAACTCATCCATAGCTCTCGTCACCGCCACATAAAACAAGCGCCGCTCCTCCTCCAATCCACTGTCATCATAGTCATCCTCCAAAACCCGCGAATTGGGGAACATGCCCTCAGCCAGCCAAATCACAAACACCACCTTCCACTCTAAGCCCTTAGCCTGATGCACCGAGGACAAACACACCGCATCTTCCTTTTTTTCATTCCTCTTAGACTTGCCCGACACATCGGTATCCGTCCCAGCTAACAACGACAACTGAGTAAGAAATTCAGCCACTTGTTCAAAATCTGCGCTGAAATTTTCAAGCTGTTCGATATCCATTTTACGGTTTTCGTAATTGGAAAATTGCGCCCGCATGTAGTCGTCATACACGCCCTCCACAATGGATGTGATCATCATCGAAGGAGGCTGAAGCTCACCATCCACATCGACCAATTCATCCAGAGTATAGGTCAATTGTTTCCAGTCCTTCGCCGCCTTGACTGGCACCTTGAAATCCAACAAATATTTTGAAAATCCATCGACTTTTTCCAGCTTTGCCCCTTCACATTTCTGCCACTGCTGCCACAATTTCCTCGCACTGATCTCCCCTATACCAGGTAGCATTTTCACCATCCGTAAAAAAGAAACCTCATCTGAACGGTTAGCGACAAACTTCATGAACGTCGCTACATCTTTGACATGCGCTTGTTCGAAAAACCTAAGCCCACTGGTGATATTGAAATCCAAGCCTTGACGAGTCAACTCCATCTGCAATTCCATCGCCTGGTAATGCGCGCGGTAGAGAACTGCTATTTCTTTAGCCTCCACTCCCTCCTCCAATAATTCCTGAATACGCTGCGCCACAAAAATCGCCTGCGTATTGGTATCACTGAGCATGACTAATGCCGGTAACGTATCTTGATCTGGTCGATGCGCCACCAACTCTTTTTCAAACTGCTCGGTATTGCCTCGAATCGCCGAATTCGCCAGACTCAAAATCTCTGGCACCGAGCGGTAGTTGGTTTCGATCTTGTAAGTCTGAGCCCCTGGATATTGCTGCGCAAAATTGAGAATGTTACGGAAATCAGCACCACGCCAAGAATAGATCGACTGCGCATCATCCCCCACCACCATCAAGTTGCCATGTTCACCAGAGAGCAGATCGATCATATCGGATTGAATCAGATTGGTGTCCTGATACTCATCGACCAAAACGAACTCAAACTGATGCTGATAAAGCTCCCGCAAATCATCGTGCTCACGTAGCAGTGTCAGCGTTTTGATCAACAGATCATCAAAATCCATACTGTTGGTATCCAGCTTTTTATCCTGATACGCATCACGCATTTTTAATATCTCATCAGAGAGATGATCGTAGTAAGCGTAGTTCTCGGAAATATGATCACGCAAATTAGCTCCCGTATTACGCGCCATACTGAACATATCGCTGAGCAACTGTGGCTTTGGGAACTGCAAGGCCTTGATGTCCAAACCGCTGTCTTTAACTACCGAAGTCATCAACGACTTCTGATCCTCGCGATCCATAATGGAAAAATTGCGATCCATGCCCACACGCTCAGCATGACGACGCAGGATACGGTTGCCTATCGAGTGGAAGGTGCCACTCCACAAAGCCCGCGAATCCAATGACACCAAAGACGATACCCGCTCGATCATCTCGCGGGCAGCTTTATTGGTGAAAGTCAGCAACAGGATATTTTCCGGTCGAATCCCATTTTCCAACAAATAGGCGACCCGGTAAGTGAGTGTGCGTGTTTTACCGCTGCCAGCCCCCGCTATCACTAGAGCCGGTCCTGGAGGAGCCTTGACCGCTGCCAGTTGTTGCGGATTCAACTCAGCATCAAAATCAATCTTTGGCTGTCCATCAGCACCACCTCCCGTATTCAAATTATAGACTCGTGCCATCGACTGTTAGGTGAAAAATAAATTTTAATGTTTAATGAAAACACAACAATGGTAATCTCCACGCTATATTTGCAAGCAAATCATTATGGAAAACCTTCAAAACTGGATCAATAACGCCGTCGGATCGATCAACGATGTCGTATGGGGGCTACCCACCGTCTTTCTGCTCTGCGGCACAGGTATAATACTTACCATTCTTTTGAAAGGAATCCAGTTTCGAGGTTTTTTTCATGCCATTCAAGTGATCCGCGGCAAATTCGACCACAAGGACGATCCCGGCGAAGTGAATCACTTCCAGGCACTCTGCACCGCCCTCTCCGCCACCGTCGGACTCGGCAACATCGCAGGGGTCGCCATCGCCATCGGTATCGGTGGTCCCGGCGCCGTCTTTTGGATGATTCTGGTCGGCCTGCTCGGTATGTGCACCAAATACAGCGAATGCACCCTCGGACTCATGTATCGACGAGTCGATAAAGAAGGCGTCGTGCACGGTGGGCCGATGTACTACATCGAAGCCGCTTTTGGCGGTGGTTCTTTAGGTAAAAAAGTCGCCGCCTTTTTTGCTCTCGCCTGTATCTTCGCCAGTTTCGGTGCTGCCAATATGTTCCAAACCAATCAGGCAGCCAGTGTCGCCGAAGCGACCATGGGCATCAACAAACACGTCACCGGCATCGTGCTCGCTGTCATGACCGCCGTGGTCATCGTGGGCGGTATCAAGCGAATCGGTAAAGTTGCCTCTTATATTGTGCCCTTCATGGGAGGTATTTATGTGATCGGCGCTTTGATCATTATCATCGCCAACTTCGCTCAATTGCCAGCCATTTTCTCCATGATCATGAGCGCAGCTTTTGCCGGCAGTGCCGCAGTCGGAGGCTTCGCTGGCGCCACCTTCAAAGCAGTCATGCTGCAAGGCGTCAAGCGCGCCTGTTTCTCCAATGAAGCTGGCATTGGATCCTCCCCCTTTGCACACTCCGCCGCCGCCACCAGAGAACCCGTTCGTGAGGGCTCCGTCGCCATCCTCGAACCCTTTGTCGATACCGTCATCATCTGCACCATGACCGCACTGGTCATCCTCATCACCGGTGAGTGGGAAAACGGCAAACCTGGAGATTGGGTGCAAGGCGCCTTGATCACCGCCAAAGCCTTCAATTACACCATCCCCCACTTCGGCAACTATTTCATCCCCATTGCCGTGTTCTTTTTTGCCTACTCCACCCTCATTTCCTGGTCCTACTACGGAGAGCGCTCGATCGACTACCTCTTCAAAGGCAAAGGACTGCTCACCTACAAACTGGTCTTTTGTGCAGTCGCCTATTTTGGCGCCATCTGGAATGCTCAAGGCGTCAATAACTTCTCCGAAATGATGATGGGCATCATGATCTTCCCCAACCTGATCGCCGTCATCCTACTCATGCCCACCCTCTCCCGCGCCACCACCGAATACTTTGGTAAACTCAAACGCGGCGAATTCGAGCAAAAGGATTAATCCTAGCAACCTCGAAGGAGAAACTAAAAAACAAATCATTCACAAAGCTTTCCTTTCTCGTTGGCACCCTATTAGGAGCATTCCTATACTAAGTGTGAATTTATTTGTAGCTTACAGAACACCGGACACGGGATAAGCTTATTCTGATACCACTCTGAACTGCCGTCCGCAAAATATTAGAACTTTACGCATTAACATCAGTCCGTGGAATGGATTGGCAATCCGTTTTCCCTCGTTTTGGTATCACTTTGAATTTTAATCTCAAATTTAACGATTCCCATTCCAACAGCATTTCCCAAGGACGTGTCAGGTGTTCTGAGCTTACAGAAAATGACTTTTTACGTCGTAGCACTACGACCGTAGCGGGAGCATTCACCCATGATAAAGTGGAAATTTGCTCAAAATCCTACGACGGTAATGGTGGAGAAAAACCCAATGTCAAAGTGCGTAACACCGAAGCTGCTTAACTATTTTGTCTTACACCCGTCTGACCTCTAAAACTCCCAAGCCGGTTTATCCCGGCGCTTTCACTGACCTCTACGACTGACCCCTACGATGTTATCTTTTCTTAGCTATTAATTCGGTGAGCAATACCTTTCCGAATAAAGATATGGAATCTCGGAATCTTGAATACACATTTTAAAATCATTTTTCGGCACAGTAAAACTCAAACTCCAAAAATCTCCCTCAAATCTTACCTTCAATAATTCACATGACATTTTTTGAACTATTAAGTCACTTATCCATAGTTCAGTATCAAGATTAAAATCTTCCTCATTATTGAAACTCCACTCCAAATCAGCAACTGGCGACACGCTTAAACAAGCGTCCGTAACATACAACTCAGAGCCTCGCTTTTTTTCATGCTTAACTATACCTAACTCCCAACAATCTCTATTTATTGGAATCATTAACCGCTTTTCGTTAATCTCAATTCTGCTTCTTACAAATCTCGCGTCATGGATCAAACTTTTTAAAAAAATTATGTCATGTAATCGATTTGCGCCAGAGCGGATTGAATAAGTAATTTTCTTAGGTGTTGACCCAAAATATTGGTAAAACAATTCTTGAAAGTTGGGTTGCTTATTCATCTTTCAAACAAAGTTATGTGGCTGATATGGAATACTCACATTCTCCATTATTTTCTTTAAGCGAACAAAAAAATGCCTCACTTAGTGACCCCTGCTTTTTCATACATCCAATTTTCATACTTATTCGCACCATTATCAATAAAATCTGAAACGCCTTTTTGCATTATTTCTGTCTTTAGTAATGAACATGCAAGAATGTTACTTTCTATCTCACGATAGGGTAATCCCATTGTTAACGGTGCAATTATGCGGCTCGATTTGTAAATCCTTTGTTAAAAATGAGGCACTTTGTTGTATTTTTTATATCGTTTGTAATACAGGGTGTCCCAGAGACATCTGTGCATCGTTAAGCTTATGCCAATAGAATTCCATAGGTGTACAATTCCCGGTGCACAAATCTCTCTGGTACACCCTGTACAAATGACGGACAAATCATCTCTTAGTTTCCTCGGGC
>JAKISY010000085.1 GCA_021648365.1 Verrucomicrobiales bacterium | reverse complement strand
TCATCAACGGCCGGTACGTCAGCGGTTTCCGGCCCGGTCGCCTCGGCGGCGTGATTCAAGAAGAACTCGACGCTGCGAACAAGCTCGCCGAAGAGGAGGGGGTTCCCCGGGATCAGCTCCGCGCCCGTCTTCTAGGCGACGCCATCGGCCCCGAAGGATACCCAAACCCGTGAGAACGCTTCGCATCCTGTCTTCGATCGCCCTTGGGGCGACGCTCATCTTCGGCGGTTGCAAGAAGGAGAGCGCGGGCCCGGATCCCACCTACGACAAGCCGCTCCCGCACATGAACGATGTCGACGACGCTCACGCCGAGTTGGCGCGCGGCGAGGGCGACCGGGTTCGGGCCGCGTACAAGCCGACCGACGGCATTCGAGGCGCGGCCGAGCCGCTCGTGACCATCGTCGAGTACAGCGACTTTCAGTGCCCGTTCTGCGGCACGTTCGCGCAGACCGTGCACGAACTCGAGGCGGTTTATCCCGAAGACCTCCGCGTCGTCTTCCACCAGTACCCGATGCCGATGCACCCCCAGGCTCCTCTGGCCGCCAAGGCCACGATCGCAGCCCAAGCGCAGGGCAGGTTTTGGGCGATGCACGACCACATGTTCGCCAACCGCAGCTCGCTGTCGCGGGAGCAGCTCATCGAGGCGGCCGGGTCCTTGGGTCTGGACAAGGCGAAGTTCGAAGCCGACCTCGACAGCGACGAGACCCGTGTTGCGGCGGGGCGAGGGCAAGATCGGGCTCTCGGGTTGGGCATGTTGGAAGATCTGCCCGGTGCACGTCTCAGGGACACCGGGCTGTACTGACTGGTTCCGCGCCATGGGAACTACACGTGTCGCGCTCGGAGCTATAACCGAATGTTGTGGATGGGCGGATTCGGGGAGAAGGGCGGCGTACCCTTCCAAACCTAAGTAACGGGTTCCGCCGGTTGTCGCCGGTGGGGAAGGAGTACGCCTGATGTTGAAGATAGTCACTGGTGACGCCGAGCGCGACGACCTGGCTGCCAGTCTCGATGAGTTGGTTGAGTTCTTTTAAGTTGGTTTCATTTTTTTGAATTCGCTGTTGTAGATAGTGTTTATCCGACTTCATGCCGTTAAGGTTTTCTTTTGGAAGGAAGGCTGCGTGGCGGTCGCCGAACTGGGTGGTGGCAAAGATGGCTTGCATGCGGTAGTAATCTTTGGTCGGGATGGGGTCGAATTTATGATCGTGGCATTGTGCGCAACGCAGGGTGTGACCTAGAAATACTTGTCCGACGATATTGGTGACATCATCAAGAAAGGCTTGGCGGGTGAGCTTAGCAACGCTCATGTCCGTTTGTTCCCAAGGACCCATGCGCAAAAAACCTGTAGCGATGAGCTTTTCGCTATCGACGGGTTCGAGCTCGTCGCCGGCTATTTGTTCGCGAACGAATTGGTCGTAGGGTTTGTCTTGATTGAAACTGCGGATCACATAATCGCGGTAGCGCCATGCGTTGGGACGTTCGTAATCGTTGGCAAAACCTGCTGAATCGGCATATCGAACGACGTCGAGCCAGTGGCGTCCCCATTGTTCGCCGTAGTGAGGGCTGGCTAGCAGGCGGTCAACTAAGCTAGCGAAGGCTTGCTGATCTGTGGCTGGGTCGTGGAGGAATTGTTCGACCTCTTTTGGGCTTGGGGGGAGTCCGAGTAGGTCGAAGGTGGCTCTACGGATTAAGGTGCGACGGTCTGCTGGAGGTGCAGGTTTTAGATCGGCTTGCTTCAGTTTTGCTTGGATGAAGGCGTCGATGGGATTGGCGTTTTTTCGTTCCTGTGTGGGCAAAAGGTGCCATGGGACTTTCGGATCTTTAATGCTTTGGTAAGCCCAGAGATCATCTGCTTGGTAGCGGCGCTGAGTCCATTCGGCACCGAGCCCTCCACTGGTTTTGACTTTGATGCCAGGGGCATAGGCATCGTAAATCGCAGCTACTTGCTGTTCAGTTGGCCAAGGTGCGCCAAGATTGATCCATTTCTCTAGATCTTCGATTTGTTTTTTGGAAAGGCGGTCGTTTTCTTTGGGTGGCATTTCGAGGTCTTCATCGAGCCACTGGACTGCTGCTAAGAGGGTGCTTTTTTTTGCATCACCAGGCACTAGAACTTGCGGGGATTCTTCGCCACCTTTCAAGGTGGCCTTAAGGCTTAGCAGGTCTAGCCCACCTTTGATCTTTTTGCGATCTTCGCCGTGACAGCCCACGCATTTTTCCATCAGCATGGGTTTGACGCTTAGGGCGAATAGCTTTTCTGCTTGGCTGGCTTTTATTTGTGCATAGCCGTTGAGTGTGGCAGCGTAGGTGCATGCCGTGATCAATATAATTAGATGGATGTAGCGCTGTGTTTTCAAAATAGCCTAGTGAGATTAAGGTTTGCCAAGTTCATACATTTTCAGAATCCGTTCTGCAGACAAGGCGGTGGAGAAGATGGCAAATTCGTCAATGGCGCCGTTGAGATTACGGATGGCGAACCAGGGGTCGTCGGCTCTGAGGGGGAGTCCCCAGTTGCCAATCTCGCCTGCTCCGATGCGAGTGGTGTGAACTTCTCTTGCTGGGGTGATGCGTTCGTTGCTGACGGATTTGCCGTTGACGTAGTGGGTGATGCTTTGTTTTTCTGTATCGAAAACCGAAGCTAGGTGAATCCACTGACCGCTCATGGATTTATCCCAAATGGGTGGGGAGAAGTAGGTTCGATTGCCGCCTTTTTTGCCTTCGGCATGCATCAGTGAGAGCATCAGTTTGCCATCGTGGCGAATCTGCCAGTGCAGCTCGCCTTCTTGAAAGTTGTCGGATAAAAATAGCGCGTTGTATTGGCGATCGAGGCTGTCGATTCTTGCCCAACAGACAAATGAAATAGAGGCGAATTCGCCTGGGATGAATACTCGGGTGCGGCTGCCGGTGGGTTTGAATTCGAGAGCGTTTTTGGGATAAGGCCAGCGTCCTTCGACTCGTCTAGCGCCGACGATGGCGCCGTCCAGTTCACTGCCGCTGAGGGCTTCATTTTTTAGGGTGCGCTGCCAAGAGCCTGGTTGATCGAAGGGGTAGTAGGCAATCAAGTTAGGATCTTTGCGCAGGTTTTGGGAGTGTGATTGCCACTTGGCGAAACGGGACTGCTCAGACAAATCAAAGCGGTCATCGAGGTCGGAGAGGGAGATGAAGGTGCCAGGTTTTGGTGCTTGTGCGTTGGGTGAGCGGCTGACCAGTTCGAAGCCTTGACCTGTTGTGAGGGAGCGGACTTGTTGTTCTTTTTGATGAACTTCGATTTCGCCTTCAAAGACATGCACTTGGGATTGTTGATCGCTGATGTCGACGGCAAAATCGGTGCCAAGATCGACGATGTCTCCTTTGGGGGTGCGCAAGATGAAGCCGCGCGCTGCTGGCGGCACATGGGCGCGCACTTTTCCACTGAGGCAGCGAGCTTCACTGGTGGAGATGATTTCCAGGTCGGCTTGACCTTGCAGGATGACGGTGGCTCCGCTGAAAAATTCCACTTGTGCTAAGCCAGATTTTAACTGTAGGTGACCAGCGGGTAAGATTTGTCCTTCGCTGTGGGGGGGCGCGCTGTTTTCCCACTCGGCATCGACCATTCTCGTTAGTATGGCGAAACCTTGATGCAGGGTTTCTTTGTCTGTTGATACCGTGCTCGACTGGATCCACCAAACTAAGATGCCTACCGTGAGCGAGGCGGCTAGAGGCAGGGCGAAGCTTTGCAGAAATGGCTTGCGAGTTTTGGGTTTTTCAATTGGAGATGTTGGTGGTGATTGCCACAGTTGTTTGTCTAGGGCGAGTTGATCGCCTTCGATTTGATCATATAGGGCGGCGTCGAGGTTCAGGTAGCGACGAAATTGTTGACGCGCGGCGGCATCGCTTTTTAAGATTTGCTGAAGTTGGGCAAACTCATCGTCCGATAACAGGCCGTCGAGGTGTTTTTCAATCAGTGAGCTTAACTCGGTAGGGGGCTTCATGATTGAGAAGGGGGTAATGATTTTTCCTGAGCGATGGAGCGTTCGATGCAGACCAGCAGTTGTTGGCGAGTTCGGTTGAGGCTTTTGTATAAAGCGGTTGCGGTTTTGCCGATTTTTTCGGCGAGCTCTTTGATTTTGATGCCGGGTTGGTAAGCGGCTTTGATCAGGTCTTGCTGGGTGGCAGGGAGTTTGCTCAGGCAAGCTTGCAGGGCGCGTCGTTCGGCTTGCAGGTGGTCGCTTTCTTCGGCGGCTTCTGTAGCGAGCCGGTTGATTAGATCTTCGTCGAAAACGTGGCGGTCGCGGGCGATGCTGCGGCGGTATTTGAGCACTTCGAAGCGGGCTACGACAAAAGCCCATTTTAGGAATTCGGTATTTTGGTCGAAGGTGTCGAACTTCCTCCACAGCACGAGGCTGGTATTTTGCATCACTTCGTTGGCGTCGTCCCAAGAGGGTAGTAGGGAGCGAATGAAGGCGCGTAGTGCGGGTTCACTACGGGTGAAAAAGGTGACAAATTGCTCGTATGAGGCGTTTTCTTTTTGTGAGTCCATGATGAGCTAAGCAGTAGATGGTGCTGGGTTCTACACTAATATACTCCCGTGCTGCTTGTATTTACCCTAAAAATGTGACAAAATTTTGAGTGAATGAAAATTTTCTATGTGAGAACCATGCTATAAGTTGCTAAATCAGTGTTTCTTTGCCATCTTTAGCGCATGAAAAGTAACCCGATTTATCTCACGATGGCGTTGACGGCTTTGTTCGCAGGAGCCAGTCTGTTTTCTCCCTTACAAGCGAGAACTTGGACGGATGCTAAATCGGGCAAAAAAATCGAAGCGGATCTTGTGGGTTTGGAAGGTAATAAGGTGAGTTTGAAGTTGGCTAGTGGTAAAGTCGCCAAGTTGGATTTGAGTCGTTTGAGCCAAGCTGATCAAGATTTCATCAAAAGCCAGGCATCTAGCGGTGGCTCTCAGGGTGGTGGCACCGATTGGCCACAGTGGCGGGGGGCGGATCGATCGAATATCTCTCCTGACAAAGAGATTTCGAGAAAATGGTCGGGAGATGGTCCGAAATTATTGTGGGTGTATAAAAATGCGGGACAGGGTTACAGTGCGCCGTCGATCGTAGGTGGAAAGTTATACACCATGGGATCGCGTGATGGCAAATTGATGGTGATCGCTCTGAATGCAGATTCTGGCGATGAGCTGTGGGCATCGGAGGTCGGCGAGGATGATGAGAAGGGTTACAATGCGGGTTGGGGTGGAGGTCCAAGAGGTACGCCTACTTATAATGAGGGGCGTATTTATGCTTTGGGGCCGAAGGGCACTTTGATTTGCTTGAAGGCGGAAGATGGCAAGAAGGTGTGGGATAAAAACTTGAGTGAGGATTTTGGTGGTTCGGCTGGCGGATGGGGCTATTCAGAATCTCCTTTTGTGGACGGCGATCTGGTGATCGTGGCACCTGGTGGGAAAGATTCTCCGATCGTGGCTTTGAGTAAAAAAACCGGGGCGACGAAGTGGAAGAGCGAGTTCGATGCAGGTAAAGCGGAATACGCTTCGATTGTCCCAGCGGATCTTAATGGAGGGCGTCAGTATATTCGTTTTTTCCAGACTAAGGTGGTCGGCGTAGATGCGAGCAATGGTAAGCTGCTGTGGGAATCTGAGTGGCCACGAGGAAAAACGGCGGTGATCCCTACGCCGATTTATGATAATCAACATGTGTACATCACTTCGGATTACGGCGCGGGTGCTAAGCTGATCAAAATCGGTTCAGATAATTCCGTGAGTGATGTGTGGGACAACAAAAATATGAAAAACCATCACGGTGGCGTGGTGAAAATCGGTGACTACGTTTACGGTTTTTCAAGTGGCAAGGGGCTGATGTGTCAGGATTGGAAAACGGGTGAGATTGTGTGGAGTGAAAAAAGCCGTGAACTGATGAAGGGCGCGATCACTGCTGCGGGCGGCAAGTTGATCTGCGTGAATGAGGGCGACGGCACGATCACCTTGGTCGAGGCTTCACCCAAGGAGTTTAAGTCGCTGGGTAGTTTCAAGCTGGAGCCGCAAAGCGAAGAGCGCAATCCTAAAGGACGTATCTGGGCGCATCCTGTGGTCTTGAATGGCAAACTTTATTTGCGTGATCAGGACTTGTTGCATTGTTTTGATGTTTCACCCTAGGGCTTTGACTTGTGATAGTATCTGCAGGCAAAGCTAAAGTGGCGGCTTGGTGGGGGCTGATTTTGCTGTGCATCGCTTTGATCCTTCATCCGCCTTGGCAGGATTGGGCACCGAAAGAAAGGTCGGCGGGGGATGAGCGGGTGACTTTGGCGGTGTTGGAGCTACAGAGCAGGCTGTTGCTTGGTGCGGCACAGACTCAACCTATAGGATTGGAGGAAAAGCTGGCGGAGATGGAGGCATGGGCGGTGACGGATGAGAGCGCGGCAGCGGTGGCGGCGTTGCGGTTTTTTATCGATCCACAAGGAGATGGCAAATGGCGCGCCTTGGCCTTGGTGAACTTGCGCCTGCAAGCTGCTGATGCGTTTCATGGAGCTGCGAGGAATCGCAGTCTATTGGAAGAGGTTCGCGGGGTATTAGAGCATCCGGATCAGCTCAGTGAGGAAGGGCGAGAGCAGATTCTTGGTCAGATGGGTTGGTTTGGGGAGGTGTTATTGGCGGGGATGGAGCCAGAGGGCGAGCTGGCAATGGCGTTGAGAAAGCGGTCTTTGTTGATGGTGTATGTGAGTGGAAGATTGGCGGTCTTGGCATTTGTGGCTGCCTTGCTGGGTTTGGTTTTGTTGAGTTTTGCTTTGTACCAGTTGAAAGAGGGGCAGCTAGAATTAAGCGGCATTGCCGAGGGGATTCCGATGTTGCCATTCTTGGCAGCTTTTGCTTTGTTTTTGGCATTGATGGTTTTGTCAGACTTCTTGAGCATAACGGTTGATCCTAGAATTCGGTTTGCTGGGATGTTTGTGCCAGCTGGGGTTGCTTTTGTTTGGCCTAGCTTGTGTGGTCTGACTTGGCGGCAAAGTTTACGTGGTTTTGGTTGGAGGCGTGGCAAGGGTGTGTGGCGTGAAATGGGCGCGGGAGTGGTGGGTTACTTAGCGATGGCTCCAGTGTTCGCTTTGGGTTTGAGTGCGACCTTGATACTGGGGATATTGGCGGCGTGGTTAGCTAAACAAGGGGCGAGTGCGGAGCCGGTGGAGGCGGCAGGTCATCCGGTCACTCACCCGATCGTGGCAGCTCTGGCGGATGGGGGGTGGAAAATTAAGCTGGCGGTTTTGTTTTTAGCTTCTGGGCTTGCCCCCTTGTTTGAAGAAACGCTTTTTCGAGGGGCGCTTTACGGGGTGTTTCGCAAGCGTTGGGGCTTTGTGCTCTCGGCGCTGGCGAGTGGTTTCATCTTTGCTGTGATCCACCCGCAGGGATGGGTGGCGATTCCTGCGCTCACTTCGATGGGTTTTGGTTTTGCCATCATTCGCGAATGGCGTGGCACCGTGATCGCTTCGATGACCGCGCACAGTTTGCACAATGGGATACTGGTGTGCTCGCTGTTGTTGGCTTTGTCTTAGCTCACCTACTTTGGCGAACTTGTTGCTCCATGATGTGTGCACGTCGGTTGGCCTCTTGCAGGATGCCAGGGCCGTATTTTTTCTGGATTTCAGCTATCATTAGGGAATTGTATTGTTTGGCGTAGCGCAGGGTTTCTAGATCTATCACGCCGTCGCCGATGATGTCGATTTTGATGCCAAGTTCATTTTCTAACAGGCGGTTGTAGTAAGGGGTGGTGGGACCTGGAGCACCGTATTGCTTGATTTTTAGGCGACCTGCGCGGTGGTCTTTGTTAAAGTCGCCGATGGCGTCACCGAGCTTTTTAGCAAAGAGTTTTTTTGCCCTTTTTTTGATCGGACGTTTCTTTTCGACGGTGGTGTGAGATCCACTTCTGGCGTTGAGTTTGGTCGTCGTCGTGGTATTGCAAGCGCCAAGGGAGATCGCTGTTAAGATGAGCAGGGCGGTCAGTTTAGCCGGCTTGATAGAAAATGGTGGTAGCTTATTCATGTAGGTCTGCGGGAAACCTACAGGAAAGAGGTGCATGTGGGAAACAAAAAGGTTTGAGATACGATTTTTATTGTCCAATAGGGTCGCGATGGGCTTTATAGTAGTAGCAGGAATCATAAAACTCATTTTGAAATGAACCCATCCCAAGATACCGAGTCTTTCATTCGCCTTTTATCCGAGCATGAGCGCGGCTTGTATTTGTATGTGATGGCGATGACCTCTCACGCTGCCGATGCGGATGATATTCTGCAAGAAGCGAAGGTGGTGATGTGGAGGCATTTTGGCGATTTTAAACTGGGAACCAATTTTGGGGCATGGTCTCGCAAGGTGGCTTTTTATCAAGTGTTGGCTTATCGCAAACGCAAACAACGAGATCGGCTTTGTTTCAGTGATAAGTTTGTCGAACTGGTAGCGGAAGAATTGGAAGATGAAGAGGGGCATTTGGAACGGCGATACCAGACGTTGGCTTCCTGTGTGGCTAAGCTCAATCCTGAGCATCAGCGGATTGTGAATTTGCGTTATGAGGGAGGGGAATCAATCGATGCGATTGCGGAATTGGTGGGGAGAAGCAGTGGCGCGGTTTATCGGGTGTTGAGCCGCATCAGGAAATCCTTGCACGAATGTGTTAGTCATCAAGTTGCTGAAAACCTAAGCGATGGGGAGATGGTATGAATCAGGATGAGTCGTGGCAACAGTTGAGGAATGAAGTTTTTGATCTCTGTGAAAAAGTGATCCATGGGGATTTGCTGGAAGCGGATAAGGATCGCCTAGAGAGTTTGGTGATAGAAGATAAGCGGGCACGCAAACTTTATGTCGAGTGCATGCATCAACACGCGGCGTTGCATTGGCAGCGCAGTGCGGAGGCGGAGATTTTTTCCCTGAGTTCTGAACTGAAAGATGCTACTGCACGAGAGAGTGACGCGGATGCTGAGACCTTGGGTGAGCGTTCTTCTGTGAACGAGCGAAAGGTGGTGGTGGGGCTTTGGACTTGGGGGAAAGTCGCGGCGGCGGTTGCGATGTTGCTTGCTGCCGGGATTTTGGGGTGGGGCGGAGCGGTCAAAGAAGGGGCTCCGGTGGTGGTGGCGACTTTGGTCAAAACAGCCAACTGCTCATGGCAGGGCGGTGCTTTGCCGACAGAAGAGGGTGCGGTTTTGGAGGCGGGACGCTTGCGCTTGCAGCAGGGCTTGGCGCGTTTGAAGTTTGCTTCGGGAGTGGAGTTGACTTTAGAGGCTCCGGTCGATATTGAGTTGTTAAGCCCGATGTTGTGCCGCTTGCATAGTGGCACGGTGGTTGCCAAGGTGCCGGAACAGGCTCAGGGTTTTATGATTGAAACGCAGAGTGCTACCTTGGTTGATCATGGTACGGAGTTTGGGGTGCATGTGGGGCAGCAGGGAGGAGCGACCAATGTGGTGGTGTTTGATGGCATCGTCGATGTTGAGCAGAGAAATACGGGGGAAGTGCAGCGATTGACGACGGGTAATGGATCTAAAGTGAGCAGTCAATCATTTGTTATAACAGAGGTAGTGTCTCCTGAATTGGTGGAATCTAGAGCTGTGGTGGCAAGCGTGGATAGCAGCGGAAGTGAGTGGGTAACGATCACGACTCAAGATGGCGGGGGGGAAGATGCTTATGTTCAAGCGACGGAATCTGATATCCATACTTCGGAGACTTTGTTGTTGGTGAAAAACTCCGAAGTTTTTGATAAGGGGCTGGGGTATTCTAGGAAGGTTTATTTGCGCTTTGATCTGCAATCTCTGGCAAAGGGAAGGGATTTGTTGGAAGCGAGTTTGCAGCTGACGATCAAAAAAAGTCATTTTGGCTACGCTTCGTTTGTGCCAGATGCGGAGTTCGTGGTGTATGCGGTGAGCGATGATGATTGGAGTCGTGAGAGTATTACTTGGCAGACGGCTCCTGCAAATAATCACACTGGAGGTGAGGCTGATCTATCACAGTCGGTCGAGTTAGGGACATTTGTGATTCCGCAAGGAGTTTATAGCGGGCAGGTGGGGCTTGAGGGCGATGCTTTGCTCAAGTTTTTGCAGCAAGAGAGCAAGGGGGACGGGATGGTGACTTTGCTGGTGGTTCGCCGCACTGGGGAAATTCGAAAAGGCAGTGGCTTGGTGCATGCTTTTGTCAGTAAGCGTCACCCTGGTGGTGCTGCTCCTACTTTGAAGGTGAAGTTGGCGAGGTGAGGAGGGGAAGGTTGTTAGTGTGAAATGAGGGCTTTTCTTGGAAAATCGTCTTCGTTGTCTTGATCGTTGTCGAATATGCGGGATCGATTGCGACAACGATAACCGCTTCGCTGATAACGGATTTGGAGGCGATGCGGGACGCATTCGCATTGCGTGGGGAGAGCAGCTTGGAAAGCTGTTTTACATTGCTGGTAGGCCAAAAAAGTCTTCCGCTGTTGCTGAAGTTTGCCGAGCTAACTCTTCAAGAGAGATGTCTCGGCCCTTGGCGATGTGCTCTGCTGTGAGGCGGGTGTAGGCGGGTTCGCAGCGTTTACCGCGAAAGGGAGAGGGGGCGAGGTAGGGGGAATCGGTTTCCAACATGAATTGTCCAGTCTTGATGTCTTGCGTGGTCTGTTGCAGTTCTTTGGCGCTGGAAAAGGTGGCGATGCCGGTGAAGGAGACGAGGTGTCCTTGATCGAGAAAGGGTTGGGCCTGTTCTAGGGGGCCGATGAAACAGTGAAAGACAGCGCGGATTTTTCCTTGGTAGTCGCTGATGATCTCTAGTAGGTCATTGCGGCAATCGTGGATGCCGTTTTTGTCGCGCTGATGAATGATCACGGGCAATTTTAGCTCGGTAGCTAAGTCGAGTTGCGCGCGGAAAAAGCGGATCTGTAATTCGCGCCAAGCGGCTGGAGAGGATCCGTCGCGCGGGGGGTGAAAGTAGTCGAGTCCGATTTCACCGATGGCGAGGACTTTGGGGTGGGCGGTCCATTCGCGGATGTCTGAAAGCCAATCATCACTCTCGACTTCGTGCACGGAGGTGGGGTGGATGCCTACGGTGGCATAGACTTGATCGAATTGCTCAGCGATTTCGATGTTGCGTTGACTGTCTTCGAGGTCGGTGCCGATGCTGATGATGCGGGTGACTCCAGCTTCAGTGGCATTTTTGACGACCTCTGGCAGGTCGCCACTGAATTGCTGACTAGCGAGATGGGCGTGGGTGTCGATCAACATGGCTGACTAGCTGTTCGTCCTCTACCACTCGATCACTGCGCTGGCCCAGGTGAGACCTGCGCCAAAAGCGACTAGGAGAATGCGATCTCCAGGTTTCACGGCATCACTGCGAGTGGCTTCGTCGAGGGCGATGGCAACGGCGGCTGCAGAGGTGTTGCCGTATTTGTCTAGATTGATGAAGACGCGATCTTTGCTGATTTTGAGACGATCGGTGATGGCGTCGATGATGCGCAGGTTAGCCTGATGCGGGATGACTAGATCGATGTCTTCAGAGGTCAGCCCAGCTTTCTCAATGGCGATTTCTGAAGCTTGGCGCATGGCGTTGACGGCGCATTTGAAAACTTCGCGTCCTTGCATCGATAGTGCTGCGAGGTGCTGCTCTGCATTTTGCAGAGTGATGGGACAGGCTGATCCGCCACCAGGGATGTTGAGGATGGCAGTTTGTTTGCCATCAGTCCCTAGGTGGGACGATAGGATTTTACCGGTATCGCTGTCATTTTTTTGTGCGCTGAGCACAGCAGCTCCTGCGCCGTCGCCAAAGAGCACGCAGGTATCGCGATCGGTCCAGTTGACAAAAGCACTGAGTTTTTCTGCACCGATGATGAGGGCGGTTTTCACGCTGCCAGCTGCAATCGCTACACGGGCAAATTCTAGCGCATACAAAAAACCAGAGCAGGCGGCGGAGATGTCAAAAGCGATAGCGCGGTTCGCGCCGAGGCTTTGTTGCACGTAGCAGGCGGTAGCAGGTGTGAGGGTGTCGGGGGTGATGGTGGCGACAATGATCAGATCAAGGTCTTCGCCTTGCAGGCCAGCTTGTTCGAGGGCTCTGTTTGCGGCGTGAGTCGCCATGTGACTGGTGAACTCATCCTTGGCAGCGATGTGGCGTTCTTTGATGCCGGTGCGAGAGGTGATCCAGTCATCGGAAGTTTCGACCATTTTCTCTAGGTCGTGATTAGTCAGAATCTTTTTTGGTACATAACTGCCTGTGCCTGCGATTCGAACAGGAAGTAAGCTTTGGGTGTTGGCTGCGTTGCTAGTCATCCGGTTTGTCCGTATTGTTGGATTTTTTCTTCGATGTGCGGGTTCACTTCGTGGCGAACAGACTCCGCTGCTACTCGTATAGCATTTTTGATCGCCAATGGCGAGCTAGAACCGTGAGCTATGATGCAGATGCCGTTCACTCCGAGCAGTGGGCTGCCACCATAGTTTTCGGAATTGCCTTTTTCCAAAGTGGCGATGAAGGCGCCTTTTGCCATCAGAGCGCCCATTTGCCTGAACGGGGAGACGTTGAGCTCGTGCTTGAGCCATTTGAACATGACTTTGGCAGTGGCCTCGCAGCTTTTCAGAACGACGTTGCCGATGAAGCCGTCACATACCACCACATCGATGGGGGATTCGAACAGGTCATGGCCTTCGACATTGCCTTTGAAATTGAGCGGTGAGTCTTTCAAAATCTGAAATACTTCTTTGGTGAAACTGTTGCCTTTGTTGTCCTCTTCTCCGACCGACATCAATCCGACGACGGGATTGCTTTTTCCTTGCACATGTTCTGCATAAACCGTGCCCATGATGGCGTAGTGCAGTAGGTGGCTGGGCTTGGCATCGACGTTGGCGCCAGCATCGATGATGTTGCAGGGGCCATGTTCGTTGGGCATCGCGGTGGCGATGCCGGCTCGCTCCACTCCTGGCAGGGTGCGTAGTTTGATGGTTGTCGCGGCGACTGCGGCTCCAGTATTGCCTGCGCTGATAACCGCTTCACAATCGCCCGCTTTAACTAAATCAACAGCAACGCTGATGGAGGATTTTTTCTTTTGGCGAACGGACTTCACCGCATCTTCGTCCATGCCGACGGTTTGTGGGGCGTGCACCAGTTCTATCTTGGCATGGCTGACCCCTTGCCGATCCATCTCGGCTTTGACGACCGCTTCGTCGCCTGTGAGGTAGAGTTTTTCGATAAAGGAATACTCTGCGAGAGCATCGATGGCGCCCGCCACTACAGAGTGGGGTGATTTATCTCCACCCATAGCATCGACGGCAATTTTCACAGTGATTCAGGTGGTGGTGGAAATGGAAAAAAACCAGTTAATCCCTGACAAGGGTGATGTCGGTTAAGGATAACATGAATTAGCTTTGAAAAAGAAAAGACCACCCAAAGAAGGTAGCCTCTGCTTAAAATTCAACGGGAAGCCACCCTATAGTGGGCGGCTGATTAAAAGGTATCAATCGTCAGCACCTGACGATCACGGTAGTAGCCACAAGATGGGCATGCCGTATGTGAACGGACTGCGCTATCGCATTCCGGACAAGTTTTCAGTTTAGCGATGCGCCAGCGTTGACCGCTACGGCGCAGGCGCTTTTTCATTTTCGAAGTTCTACGTTTTGGGACTGCCATGATCTAACCTTGGTTGGTGTGGGGATTAACGGTTATAAAAAGTAATTGTCAAGAAGACTTAAAGCACTTCAGTCGTCTTTAGGCTTTAAATCTTCAAGAGCGGCCCAAATATCGGGTTCTTGCTCTTCTTTCTCCTCTTTATTTTGTGGCTGCGCCCCTTTGTTTTCATAGGAAAATGGGCCTGCTGATGGGCAAATGTGGTCGGGTAGGTCGCCATCTGTGCAGTGAGGGTAATTGGGAAGATCGAGCAAGATATCATCACGAATGTGCTCGGTTAGATCAACTAGGCGATGATTTTCGATCGCTATTTGTGCGTGATAGTCGGTGATTTCGCGGTGACGAGAAAAATTTTCCAAGCAATTCACGCAACGAAGCTGGGCGGGAATCGACAGTAAACCATCGACGATGAGGTGTTCTCCGCTGATCGAGGTCTGCAAGTCGCACTTGATCGGGCCGATGCTGCGAATGTCTCCTTCGGTCTCGATTTGAAAAATATCGGTGCTGAGCTCACCTTGTAAGGTGGCTTGGTCGCTTTCTAGGTCGCCAAAGGTGATGATCATGGTAACAATTATTTTTTGAGTTGAAGTTTTTCCTCAACAGCTAAAGCAGCCTTTTCAGAGATGAAATCACGCACATCGTTGCCTGTGCCTGCGATTTCTTTGATGATACGTGAACTGAGGTAAATGTGCTCTTGGCTGGGCATCAGGAAGATGGTTTCCACATCTGAGCGCAGTTGGCGGTTCATCAGTGCCATTTGGAACTCGTATTCAAAGTCGGAAATGGCGCGCAGTCCGCGAATGATGCAGTCGGCTTTTTGCTCAATCACAAAATCCACCAACAAACCTTCGAATTGGGTCACTGTGACGCCGGGGATGTGACTAGTGGCATCTTGGATGATGTCGATGCGTTGTGCGATGGAGAGCAGCGCGTTTTTAGCGGAGTTGGTGGCAACGGAGACGACCACTTCGTCGCATAGGCGCGCGGCTCGACCGATCACGTCGATGTGGCCGTTGTGCAGGGGATCAAAACTTCCAGGATAAATTGCTTTTTGCATCTTGTTTGGCAGGGTAGGCGTTCCTATGGTTTATAGTTGCCTAATACAGGGAGCTTGCCAATCATAATCAAGCCGCGGCAGTGAGAATTTAGCGAACAGCGAGGACATGAGCTTAACGATAGATCCGGATACTCTGCTGCAAGCTTATCAGATGGGCTTGTTTCCGATGGCGGACGAGGATGAAGCTGGCGAGGAACAACTCGCTTGGTATGCGCCTGATCCGCGTGGGGTGATCCCTTTGGAGGATTTCCACATCCCTCGTGGATTGAGGAGAGCTTTGAAAAAGCAGGAGTATGAGATTCGCAAGGATACGGCATTTGCCGAGGTGATAGAAAGGTGTGCCGACCGAGAAGAGACGTGGATCAGCGCGGGGATTCGGCAGAGTTATACTCGCTTGTATGAGTTGGGGTGGGCGCACTCGGTAGAGGCTTGGTATGAAGGTGAGCTGATGGGAGGGCTTTATGGCGTGGCGATTGGTGGCGCTTTTTTTGGCGAATCGATGTTCAGTCGTAGAACAGATGCATCAAAGGTGGCACTGGTGCATCTGGTGAAGCATCTCAGAGAGCGGGGGTTTTCTTTGCTCGACACTCAATGGAGCAACCCGCATCTCAAACAGTTTGGTTGCCTAGAGATCTCGCGTGATTCGTACAACGAGCAACTCAAGCACGCAGTGCAAATTGAGACGAAGTTTTAGAAAAATAAAGCAGCTAGAGCTTGGTCGTCCAATTCGCCAGGGTCGGCAGTGGTGACTAAATCGCCGAGGTAGTGGATGTAGTCGATCTGCTCCATATTCTCGCTGGTGATTTCGAGCATGGTGGAGGAGGTGGGTGCCTGAGCGATGCTGGTAGTAGAAGTTTGCGAGCTTTGGTCTGCAGAGTTCGGCTGTAGCTGGAGTAAGGAGAAGGTGGTGATCAATACCGCGCAGGCAGCGATGGCGGCGGGTAGTGCGATGGTGGGGCGTTTGAACCAGTTGAAAAATACACTTAAGTAACTACTTGAGTGAGGAGCGTCGAGCTGGCGGGCCTCGCGCACGACGTTGCGAACAAAAGCGGAGGAAGGCTGCTGCGTTTTGGCCTTCAGCAGCAGCTCCCAAGTTGGATCATGTTCTTCTGGTGTTTTCATCGAGGGATGTAACCACGCTAGCATACAAAAGTTGCGTAAGGTTGGAAAAAATATTAGCATGAGGATGAAATGATGAAAAAAGGCACAGCAATGGCAAGGGTAGGCGCAGGTTTGATGTTTTTGGGCGTGGCGCTGGGAGCTTTTGGCGCGCACGGATTAGAAGATCTATTGCAGGAAAATGATCGACTAGATACGTGGCAGACCGCAGTGTTTTATCAATTGATCCATGCCATGGCCGTTTGGGTATTGGCGCTGCTAGCTCCGGAGCGCAGCAAGGTGGCTTTATGTTTTGCGCTGGGCGTAGTGGTTTTTTCAGGCAGTCTGTATGTTTTGTCGTTGACCAATATCTTGTGGTTAGGAGCGATCACGCCGCTTGGAGGTTTGTTGTTTTTGGGCGGCTGGGCAGCCTTGTTGATTCGTCCGCATAACAAAGATTCATGAATATAGAATCATTAAAAATACGCGCACTGCTGCGAAGCGAATTTGATCTGGTCATAGAATGGGCTGCCAAGGAGGGCTGGAATCCCGGTCTAGATGACGCTGATATTTTTTGGCAAACGGATCCTCAAGCCTATCTTGGAGTGGAGCTTGAGGGGGAATTAGTGGCAGCAGGGTCGGTGGTGTCCTATGATGGAAAATTTGGATTCATGGGTTTTTTCATAGTGCGAGCTGATTTGCGAGGGCTGGGCATAGGCACCCAGTTGTGGTTTCATCGTCGAGATGTCTTGTTAGCCCGACTTGAGCCAGGTGCGTGCATAGCGATGGATGGAGTTTTTGATATGCAGGACTGGTATGCTAAGGGAGGATTTGTTTTTGCTCATAGAAATCTTAGAATGCTGGGTGTAGGGCGAGCAACGACATCAGATACGACTTGCGTGGATTTGGGAGAGTTGCCTTTTGAGCAAATTGCAGAGTATGACGCACGTCATTTTGGATATCCTCGCGAGGCTTTTCTGCGACCGTGGATACAGCCAAAATCAGGACGAGCATTGGGAGTGGTCGAAGAGGGGCGTTTGCGAGGCTACGGAGTGGTCAGAGAGTGCCAAGAAGGGTTCAAAATAGGTCCCTTGTTTGCAGATGATGCAGCGGTGGCTGATCAGATTTTTGAGGCCTTGGCAGATTACGCAGCTGGGCAGTCTTTGATCCTTGATGTGCCAGAAGTGAATGAGGCAGCGATGGAGTTGGCGAGAAAGAATGAGATGAAAGAAGTTTTCGGCTGCGCGCGGATGTACTATGGGGCGGATGAAACAGGGGAGACGCTGCCGTGGCAGAATATCTATGGGGTTACTACTTTTGAGCTAGGGTGAGTGGTTCACCATGACTTGATGTCATCGTCAGTTCCTGAAATTTGATCTTTGCCGGCACTCCAGACGAGGATCGCCTGTGAGTTTTTATTTGAGGGCGAGGGGCTTGATTGAAAGGGGGTAAGCTTTTGGGGAGAGCGATCAAAATGTATTTTCACGTGAAAGTAATTCCCCCATGAGTCATAGAGATTTGCATAGCCCGAAGCGTCGATGTGGGTGCCGTTACTATATTTCCCGTTATCTGAAAGCTCCGCTTTTTTGCCAGCAAAAAAAATGATATTTTTAGGATTTAGTTGCGCAGCGAGCGCCTTTTTTTCCGTAGCCATCAATACATTCATCAGCTTGAAGTTCGAAAGGATTTCGATAGATTCAACATCTTCCGTAGAGGCTGGGTATTTTCCATATTCGAAATAGTAGGAGGTGATAGCAGAGCGAAGCTGTAGAGCTCTATTTAGATCAAAACCATGAGCCATTCGCTGACTGTGCGCGTATTGAAGTGAGTAGAAGAAAAGAATGACCGAGCTCCACACGATGAGAGCAAAGTAGGCCATACTGAGCCCTGCTTTGCTTAGGTCGGTTCCTTTGATACGAGTCGTTGAGTTTCTGATGTTTTTTAATGCTGCATGGCCGCAGAAAATAGCAGGAATAGCTAATATGCCTGTTATGAAACTGAGGGCACCAAGAATAAAAGAGGCGAGGGCTAGTTTTGAAAATGGTGTCATTTCAACATAGCTTCGAGCACTTGCAGTTGTTGCATCAGGCCGTTTTGTTGTCTGCGTTCTCTTTGGAACTCTGAGTAATGGCGAAAGAGGGTATCGACGTCGCGTTTCAGAAAGGAGGCGGCATCGCGGATCAGATTTTCTTTTTCTTTGGCGTCGCGACGACTGATGGGGATGGTGGGACTCTGTTGATAACTCTCTAGAGCGCTGATCTGGGCATCGCGAGACATGATGGCTTGTTGGTTGCGGTCGATGTCCTCTTGGATGATATCGGCTTGGGCAGCGTATTGAATGGAGTTCAGGCGGGATTTGAGCAGTTTGTTCTGGTTTTCCAGATGTGTGATACTGCGTTTTAAGGCGTCGATGGTGTCTGAGCGTTGTTGATCCGTTAATCGGGTGACACGTTTGTTTTGGGTTCTTGCTTCACTTTTCAGACGTCGCACATCGCTGTGGTAGCTGCGATCATTTCGAGTGTCTCTCAGATAGTTATCATAGGCTTGGAAGTCTTTTTCAGTCGTGAGCGACTGGCTAATTTGCACAATTTGGTTCACTCGGTTTTCGATGCGCTGATCGAACTGATTGAGATCGCCCTTTAGATCTTGGCGTGTTTGACCTGCCTGGGTGTTTTGTAGTTCTAGGTTCACGCCAGCGCGGGCGCGTTGATATTTTTCAATGCTTCGTTTTAGACCCGTGGTCACTTTCTCTTTGAGTTTGGCGACTTCTGTTCGCGAGTCCTTAGAGTCGCCCACTTGACTGAGATCGGTGACGATTTGCGCAACTTCGCGTTCGATTCGAGTGTCTAAGCGAATGATTTCACCGCTCAAGTCTGAGACACGGCGTATTTGACGGTCGATGCGTTCTTTGACGATAGCTATCGCTTCCTTGACTGCTGCAGGGTCAGCGGGTTTTTGCTGAGCATTTGGGCTTTGCGCAAGTGCTGGGCTGATGGTGAGTAGCGACAGGATCACTCCTGCAAGTAGGGTGGAACAGCGCTGTGCGGTCATGGTCGTATTAGTTAGTATGAAGGAAGCTTATTCGAGCATTTTGTTTAGCATCAGTAATTGCTCTTCTAGAGCATTGCTTTGTGCTCTCTCTTTAACAAATTCGGAGTAACGGCGGAACAGGGTGTTGAAGTCACGTTTCAAATCGTCAGCAATGTCGCGAATCATCAGTTCCAGTTCATGAGCGGCCGTTCGGCTGATGGGGGCGGTGGGGGTAGCGACTGTGGTCAACAATCCTTCCAATTGAGCTTCTCGTCGTCCGATGGCTTGTTGGTTTCGAGCTAGGTCTTCTTTGATCAGATCTTTTTGATTGGCGAAATTTGAGGAGTCGAGTCGGCCTGTTAAGGCTCGATTCTGATTTTCCAAATCTGCGATACTTTTTTTCAGGGCTTCGAGGATTCCTTTACGTTCTTTGTCAGTTATTTTGGTAACGCGTTTGTTTTGGACGTAGTCAGGGTTTTTTTCTTGGTAATTGCTCCAACCCCATCCCCAATCGGCGTAGTTGGAAGAGGCGTAAGTATCGTATTTTTTGTAGTCCTCGTGAGAGGTCAGGGTGTTTGCGAGTTCCATGATCTGTGCGATTCTCTTTTCGGACATGGCGTCAAATTTTTTCATATCACCTTCTAGCGCAGATTTCTCTAGGCCCTCGCGATGTTTAGCGAGCTCGGCACGGACCTGTGAGCGTTTTTGTTGGTAAAGGACGATGCTTTTTTTAAGTCCTTCGATCACCTGCCCTTTGGTTTGAGCTACCCGTGTATGAGAGTCTTTAGAGTCGCCAACTTTTTCTAAAGTTTTGAGAATTTGATCGACTTCAGTCTCAATTCTTCCGTCGAGTCGAGTGAGTTCTGTTCGTAGATCGTGGACGCGCCCATTTTGTCGAGCGAGTCGTTGTTCGACCACCGCGATGGCACGTTTGATTTCTGCTGGGCTTCGCTCGATACCGTTTTGGTCTTTGGCCTGACTCATGGCAATGCTGGGTAACAAAGTCGTAAGTGCCGCAATGAGGACAGTAAGGTGTTTGAAGTATTGGGTCATAGGCATGTCATCACTGTAACGGGAGCAAGGTTGTGATGCAATAGAGAAACTTATGACAAGAAAAGAAGGTGAGTGTGAAAAGTTAGACATTTCGCCTCAGTAGGTAGCTTAAATTAGTAGGGAGGCACCCTTGGGTGAATTTTTGTTGCAGTTGGTGTGGTTGCGGGGTAGGTTGGGAAAGTTGACGGTGGTTAATCATTAAGAAGAAGGGGGACGAAGATGAGAAAAATACGTGAGTTTTTATTGGGGCCGAAGGGGCAGAACAATTATTATCAGAACTCAATTTCACCC
>JAKISY010000084.1 GCA_021648365.1 Verrucomicrobiales bacterium | reverse complement strand
AAAATCATCCCCCCCCAAAACCCAGAAGCCTGGCGAAAACAACTGAGCCCCGAACAAATACAACAGATCGAAGAACAAATCCGCTAAGCCCCCATCCTCAGAACCCATTACATGGAATGACCTGATCTGATACCACTCTGAACTGCCACTATTTGAATATCAAGACTTTGCCTATCAGTAACAACATGTAGAATGGATTGGCAATCCGTGCCCCCCCGTTTAGCTATCACTTTAAACTGGTATCTTTACGATACCAGATTTTTCACATCTCAAATAATCCTCACTCCTCTTCATCCCCCCTCTGTTTCCTCCCTTACCTCCTGTTCAAACTCCCTCATCGAGCACCTTTCCGCGCCTTCCACTGCTAAATCCCTCAAAAATCAGCAATCCATTCTCTCCCCTCTGCGTCTCCGCGTGAGAACCTCTTCTCTTCTCCCCATCAATAAACCCTGAGGTGAGCAGCTTCATGCAACCCGATTACAAAAGACTTTTTTGAACAGGAGGCAATGGAGGAAACAGAGAATATTCTTTTCAAAAAAAGGATCTAAAAAAACAATTCCCTCTTCTCTTCTCCCCATCAACTCTCTAGTCACTGCACCAAACTAGATGCGCGTCGCTCAGGAATCCTCACCGAACCCTGCTTAGGACGCGTAGAAGGATAAAGCGAACCACCCAGCGGAGGTTTCACCGTATTCGTATTACTCGCAGGCGCCGTCAAGCCCCCAGCTCCGCCATACCCAGGATTGCTCCCATTAGGCACCGCCGAGTCGATCACCTTCGGCGTCGGTCCTTGGCGGTCGATCCATATCGTTCTCAGCACAGACCCCGTCACACCAGATAGATGCACCTTACCGACCAGCCTTTTATCCGCATCCACCAAAGCCAAAATCCATACAGGTTCATCACTGTATTCCCGCGCCCGCAAAATATAATTCAGACTATCAAAGCCCACCCTAGCCCTACGCGCCTCACCTTCAGCCACCGTAAACGCAGCCACGCTGTCCAACTTCAACTTAGCAAAATTGATAAACCCAATCGGCGCCTTGTCTGGGTAGATCTCATCATGCGGTCCCTCATTCACAGCGCGGCCATCACCAATCCAATACTCCGTCAGCAAATAAATACTCGCAGGATCATAGACCACCACGTTCCACTCCTTTGGTTGAGGAACCCCGTTAAAAGCACGCATCTCCACGATCGATTGAAACCGGTTCGCCCCAAACTTCTGCCCCAAAATGCTCAACGCATTTTTAGCAGACAGCACCCCGCCTTGTTGCTGAGCAACCGCCGTCCCAACCAGTAAGCCTACCAAAATCAATAATGTCCATTTTTTCATCACGCCGCATTCTATACCTCTTTTCCAGAAATTTCGCGTGAAATTTACCAGATTTTGCCGAGTTCACACCATCTCCATCCTCACCCATACATTCCTTTCGCCCAAAAAGCTGTAGAGTCACATCTACCACCCACTGGAGGGGCACGTTCCTACGTGCCTTCTTCCGCCCCGCGCTTCGCTAGACTGAACACCCCATGCACTTATCGACGCAAGCGCGGGAAAAATTTTGTATCACGTCGACTCGCGTTCGCATCCCCATAACCGTGCCCCGCACGAATCACCGTAGGTTTGTCAAAAGTCACAAACAAGCTAAACACACGACTCGAATAAATATCAGGATTCTGGTTATTACCCTCCCCGTTATAAATAAGCGTGCCCTGATAAGCTCGTTGAGTATAAGAATAATTCGATTTGGCAGATTTCTCCGCCGCCGCAAAACGACCACTTTTACTACCTCGGTGATCCGCTCGATAGATGATCACCCCATCCTCCGCATGACTCTGCGAAGGAGCAGCAAAACCCAAAACCATCAACCCCAATAAACCCAAAGTGCCAGTAAGTCTTTTTTTCATAATTTTCACAGTCTTAATAATATTCAACATATTGCAATGAATACCACCTACCTGTCAAGCATGTAATCCAAGCTTTGACATATCCAGCTCATTGAGTGGCGACAGCAGTATCTCACCGTCCTGGGCACGCAACCATTGTTTGGCGTTGGAGCTGAATTGCTCCGCAACAAAAAGACTCACAAGGAAAGAGGTATCCACACACAGCATCACTCTCCTTCATCACCCTTCTCCCCCAACGCCTTCAGCAGTCTCTTGATATCCTTAGCACCAAAAATCGTCACCAATACCGACATCAGGGCGAAAAGAAACATCACCACCACAAACAACACCTTCCAAAATAACATCCACGTCATCAGCTTTTACTCCCTTCTTTTTCATTCTCTTTAGACTCTCGATCCGGCACGATCAACGATCCCACGATCATCGCCGCAAAAGCAAATGCGATCACCAGCAAACCTAACTTCGCACTCGACAAACTCTCCACCATCTCACCCGCCTTATTGACATACCTTAAACCCACCGCCTGCTGGATCGGAGCCAAGCCGAACAACATCAAAAAGCCTGAGAGCAAACCCAACAAAGCCCCAAAAGTGCTCGCCCCTTTCCAATAAATCCCCAAGACCAAAACCACAAAAGCACCGGTAAAAAAGATTCCCCCACTCACCGCCATGTAATCCCAGATATCCTCCCCTCCTTTATAAAACATCCCCCAATACAGCACATAGCCGCCAATCAAAACAATCACGATCCGCGTGATCTTGACCCTCGCCTCAGCCGACAAATCCCCGCCCCGCAACGGCGCGATGATGTCCTGCGTGATCACCGAACTCCAACACAGAAAGTAACTGTCATGCGTGGACATAAAAGCCGCAATCATTGCCGCCGCGATCAAACCCACCATGATCGGTGGCAGCAAGCGCCCCATGAAAACTGGCAACGCGTAGAGATTATCCACCGGCTCGATCCCACTGCCTACAGGAGGAAAAAACAGCGCCTTCAAATCCGCCCCCTCTGGGCTCGTCATCACATACACATACGCACAGATCCCCCAAAACATCGGCAGCATGAAGCGCACCGTGAACGACACCGACGACCACATATACTGACGTTTAAGCGCCTGGGTGCTCTCCATCGCCAGCGCCCGCGCCACCGCCGTCGGCCACACCGCACTGCCCACCAAACCCGCCGTCACGATCATCCACAAGATATACTCCCAACCAAAAGCCGATCCCTCCGCCGCTGGATTAAAACCACCCTCACCCATCTGCTCACCAATCGTCACGAATATATGATCCCAGCCCAAAGATAAGATCGCAATGCCCGTCGCCACCAACAAACCAAACGCCAAAACCACGAACTGAATATAATCCGTCAAGATCACCGAAATCATTCCCCCCATAGTGGTATAAACCAGCACCAACAGCAATAATACCACCATCACAATCTTGAGCGCTTCCCCCTCACTCGACATCCCCGTGATCCCCACGATGAACATCGAACCCACCTTCAAAAATAGCCCCATATTCAAAATACCTGCAAACGCCAACATCACCCCACCCAACACCCGAATCCCCCGACTGAAACGTTTTTCATAATATTCCGGAATCGTCAGCACCTCCAACTTGCGTAGCGGCACCACAATGAAACCCGTCAATCCAACAAACAAAGTCGCCACCCCCGCGATCAACGCCATGTGAAAAGCCGCAAAACCCGCGCTGAACCCCTTCTGTGCCATATACATCACCGTGATCAATCCCAGCTCCGTGCCAGTCATCGTCGCCACCCCCAACCAAGTCCCCACCTTGCGCCCCGCACCGATGTAAGTCGCCATATCGGAAACATAACGCTTCACATAGAAACCGATCGCCACCGAGATCAGCAGGTAAACCCCAACGATCACCCAATCAACGGTTCCAAAATTTGTCTGGCTAAACGCCACCTTTGCTGCCTCTGTCATATTGCTACCCACTCCATGCACAATTCACAGCAAAAGCTCAAGCTAGGAATGAAAAAAACTGGCACCTATTTACCTCCGCCCTAATGTGCAACAGCTTTCCAAGCTGTTCTTCCCTCCCCTTTACCCTTCTCCAACCACAGCTCACAAAGCTGTACACACACACCACAGATCCCCCCCATTCGACAACGATCACGATCACGATTTTTCAAAAAAGATCACCACCCCTCAATCTCATATTCCTCCGCGTCTCTGCGTGAGCCCCTCTTCGATCCAGAGTTAAAATTTAAGTTACAGTTGAAGCTTCCCCCTCCATTTGCCGTCCGTTGGAGGGGCAAGTTCCACCTTGCCTTCTCTATCCAAAATCACGCTACACGACAAAAAATATTTCAACCACTGATTGGCACTGATAAACACTGATATGTATTATTTTCACAGCTTGGTTATTCCTTTCTATCAGTGTTCATCAGTGAAATCAGTGGTTCGATTCTTCAATTTCAAAAAATGTCATGTAGTGTGATCCAAAATAGTCACAAAAAACTCGACAGCCGAAGATAAAAAACTCTAAACTTTAAAATAATGAAAACCAAAAGAAAGGTGATTTACGCCATCGGACTGCTCCTCCTGCTTCCCATGGTAGCCTTTGCGATTTTATCACCCAATTATCATGCTTGTGGCATTACGCTTGCAGCAAAACAAACAAAGTCGCTGAACAACCTAAAACAAATCGACTTGAGCCTACGCACTTATGCCATTGACTACGACAACCAACTGCCTACCAGCTTCTCTGTATTGATCCCCGAATACATCGACACGGATGAAATTTTTTATCACCCTCGCAACCCCTTTGGCAATGCCTCCTTCAACCCATATAGAACTTACTCCACAAAAAAACTTTCTCCCAAAAAAATGGCTCGCATCCTTTCAGTAGATTTTTTGAGCACCTATCGCTTATTCCACCGCCCTGAAACAAATTGGGCATTCATTCATGAACCGCCCTACATGTGGGAAGATGGTAGCATGGCATGGATCTCCCTCGAAAAAGATCCAAACGGAGAATGGATCAATACTGGAAACATGCGAGGAAACATGCTCGAATTTGAAGCCGCTATTATCTCAAAACTAGAAAGCTCACCACCTCCATCTCCACAATAAAACTACCGCCATTATGGCATTAGACACCGTAGAACCAATCATCACTATCCCACCCCTCAATCTTATATCCCTCCGCGTCTCTGCGCCTCTGCGTGAGCCCCTCTTCGATCCAGAGTTGAAGCTTGCCCCTCCATTGATCGGGTGGAGGTGACGGGATTGCGCCCGTCACCCCTCCCACACCACCGGACATGCCGTTTTGTGCATCCGACGGTTGAAACATAGCTCAAATCGAGTTTTCCTTTGCACTCTCCTTCGCAAGATCTGATGGCACCCAGTACCCGTGGCTTTTCAACCATCGATTAGGCAATATCGTTCCTAGCATCAACGCCATTCTCCAACCTCTTGCTTTCATTCAATTAGTTATCACCCATGCTGGGCACGCGAGGGGCACGCTCCGTCGTGCCTTTCGCAGACTCAATCATCGCCTTTTTTCAAAGTTCTTCCAGCTAGCCGCATTTTTCAGAAGAAATCCCGCAACAAAGCGGTATATTCAATTTGCCAAACGCTATCGTTTTTCTAGAGTAAGCCCACTTGATACCAGCACCTCACTAACCACACCAGAATCTAAGCCCTTTCACCCACCCGTTTTCATACCAGCTCATCTCTAATGTCTCAAAATCTGGAACAGTTTGCCCGCTATCTCATATCGCTAGGGCCAGACGGAAGCCCCGCGACCTTCCCCGGCATACCCAACGAGATGCTTTGCCTCGCTTTCGACCCCGAGACCCTCAACCTCGTCGAGCTACACATCCTGCCAGAAAGCGACAGCTTCAACGAAGATCAGCAGCGATCCTTCACCGACCGCGCCTGGATGGCAGGCAGCCTCCACAGCCCCTGTTGTAGCAAAATCCTCGACGTCGGTTGCCACAACGGTCTGCACTACTATACCACCCAGATCAGTGACAGCGAACCCATCACCTCCTACGTCAAACGCAACGGCCCACTGGACACCGCGCTGACTCTCGCCCTCACCATCCAGCTCACCGACATCATTTTTCAAATGCAGTCCAAAGCCCGCTTGTTACAGGGCTTGAACTTAGGACGGCTGCAAGTTGTTTCCAATCACAACTCACAACTCGCCCTACAAATCAGCGACTGCAGCCTAGCTAGCTGCGAAAACCAGACCGCCGTCAGCATCAAACCCAAAAAGTTGATCTCCGGCATCGCCCAGATCCTCTATTTCCTGCTCACCGCCAAAGCCTACCAACCCAAAGGCAGCGATCAGCAACTCGCCGAACTCGACACCCTGCCCACCAATGTCAAGTTCATCCTCAAGCACACCCTCGGCGCCGCCTCCGCCAACGGCCCCAGCTCACTGGCACAATTTCGCAAAGAACTGCGCGAAGCCTACAGCGCCGTCTCTCCCAAAATAACCAAAGGCTCACGTTTTCAAGCCCCACCCGTCGCCAAACGACAACTGCCTAAATTCCGCCTCAAACAAAAACTTTTCCCAAAACTCGATCTCAGTCAAACCTTCGCCGGTCAGTACCAGCTAGCCGAAACCAGCGAAGACGACCACCACTGCTACACCTATAGCGCCAGCTTCGAGCTCGACCAAGAGCCCTGCGAAACCCGCATCCAAATCCTGCCCCGCACCCACACCTGGCCCGCGCTAGATTTCAGAAAGCTGCAACAAGACCTCGCCAAAATTGATCCCGCACAGCACGCCTACCTCCTGCCCGTGCGCGAGATCCAAGAAAGCGACGAAGCCGTGCTCATCGTCGAACAGCCCACCATTGGCTTCTCCCTGCCCGATTTCCTCTCCCTACGACACAACAAACTCGATGCCGTAGAGAGCGTCATCCTGCTCAACTACCTCCGCCACGCCGTCAACCAAGCCAACGAAGCCCGCATCCCCATACTCGGTCTATCGATACACAGCATCCAACTGCATTTCCCGCAAGAAACCCAGTTCCGCGTGCGCGAACTACAAAAACGCCGCATCGACCATTGGCCCAAATTCCTGCTCAAGCTGCGCTGCTTCCCCACCACCGAAGGCATCATCGCCGCCCCCCCCGCCGGGCGCATCGAAAGCGGCATGAACCGCGAAAAATGCCCCAGCGCACAAGGAGTATTATACAAAAACTTCATCGCCATCGCCGAACAGTTGGTACTCGGTACCCATTTCGAACACGGCTCCATCCCCGATGAGTCCCTGTTCCTAGCACTCAACTCCTTACGCAAGTTTTTACAGGAAAACTACAACGCCGTCAATGACTGCGTCGTGACCTTTGACCTACACGCCTTCCTCGAACAACTCGCCGAACTGCTCGACTCCCTGCAGCTATCGCAAACAGGCGAGATCGAGACCATCACCGATGGAGCCGTCGGCCTCTCGTTACCCGCCAAAAACCGCCCCGCCCCGCAAGAGAGCATTCGCGAAACCCAACTTCCCGGCCCCCTGAACAGCAACGGCCCCGCCCTCATCGGCGACCTCAACCCCATCGCCCAAGCTGCCAGCGAACCACAAGCCCTGCCCGGCGTCATCGACGATGGCGAATTTAACGAACCGCAAGCCCAGCCCACCACCCAAACCCTCGAAGCCCCCCCCAAAAAACGCAGCTGGTTCAAACGCTGAAAGCGACGTGCATTGATCAGACGATTCCCCCTTTACGAAGGCTCTCCTGAAGTAGTTCGGATCATCATTCACAATTCAACTCCCTCTTCCCAATTTCAAATCTCAAATTTGCCTTCGAATAGCTGTCTCTGGCTACCTCCACTTCGTTACGATTCAAATTCCTAATCCATCACCCCTCCACTCTTCCCATCAAAAGTTCTTCCTCTGCGTTCTTAGCGTCTTGAGCGCAGCGGGCGTGAGCCAATCTTTTCTTCCCGCTTTTCCTGCCTGGCTATCATCATTTAGTCGTGCGCCAGTTTTCGCCAGTTTTCGCCACTTTCCTTACTCCACCTCCAGATCTACCAGCGCTGGAAAGGTCTCACGCCACTCATCCACCACCTCGATCGACACCTCCGCCGATACCACCGCCTCGCCCTCTCTTGCATTCACTAGCACCTTGCCATGTGGATCGATCACTACGCTCGCTCCTGGGTAATCCCAGTTGGGATCTTCTCCACAGCGATTCACTCCCACCACGTAGGCCTGATTCTCAATCGCACGCGCACGCAGCAATGTCAGCCAATGATCCACCCGCGCCACTGGCCAACTGGCGATCACCACGAAAAGCTGCGCTCCCTGCGCCGCTCCGCGACGAAACAATTCCGGGAACCGCAGGTCATAACAAATCAATGGGCAAATCTTAAACCCGCCCCAATCAAAGGTCACCACCTCGGTGCCTCTTTGATAAAAGGCAAACTCATTGGTGCTCGCATTACGAAAAGTACGAATCTTTTGATACCTCGCCAAACACTGCCCCGTGGGGTCCACCGCCACCGATTGATTACAGCCCTTTCGCCCACCCTCGTCGCCCCCCTCCGCCTCTCGCACCACTCCGCCGATAAACAGACCATCGTATTGCTTCGCCAAACCTTGCAAAAAAGCCTCCGCCTGCGAGGGAGCCGCTTCCGCCACTTTTCCCACATTCATGGAAAAACCCGTAGCAAACATTTCCGGCAAAACCACTAGGCTCTGCGCTGGTATCTCTGCACTGGCAAGCAGATTTGAGATACGCTCGAAGTTCGCTTCACGATCTTCCCACACGATATTGGTTTGACAAAGCACCACATTCATTGCTCTACTTCTATCAGAATGACTCACACATCAAGTCCAAGTCACTTTTTAGAACTCTCCAACCTATTATGAAAACCATCTACACCTTCCCAGCCATCGTCATCGCAGCCTCGATCTTCAGTGGAGCTTGTCAAAAAAATGACGCCGCTTCTAACTCGACCAACAAAGGCAGCGCGCCCGATACGCAGGTAGCCGATCCTAGCTCCAAACAGGAACCAGCAGGCACAGTAGCGGACAAAAAACCTGCCGCGAGCAACGAAGTGAAACACGTCAACGCAGTTCAGGCGGCTGAATACATCAAAAACAATCCCGCTACCATCGTGATCGACGTGCGCGGTGCTGACGAATTTAGCAATGGGCACATCAAAGGTGCCATCAATGTCGATTTTAGATCCCCCTCTTTTGCTGATGATTTGAAAAAACTCGATACCTCTAAAACCTACCTGATTCACTGTCAGGCCGGCGGACGTAGCAGTAGTGCATTGAAAATTTTCAAAAAACTCGGTTTCCAGCACCTCCTGCACCTCGATGGCGGCATGATGGACTGGGGCAAAGAGCAATTACCCATCGAGAAATAAACAACGGCGCAACCCTTTACCTCCTCGCAATAACCCACTTAGTCTGAGTCGGCTCGATTTATTTTTACGCTTTTTGCATAAAAATAAACACCCCTCACATAATGTGCCACAGGTTTTCAACCTGTTCTTCCTTCCATATCCACAGCTTACAAAGCTGTCCCACATCAACTTGCCCGCCCTAATCGCTTCAGTGTAATATCCTCCAGCTATCTCGCTCCTGCGAACGCGCATACGACTCAAATTCTCAATTCTCAATTTTTCACCCAGCATGCCGAACTCAGCCCAACACTACGAACTCATCATCATCGGCGGAGGCAGCGCTGGCTACGCCGCCGCCCGCACCGCCGCCAATGATTTTGGTCTCACAACCGCAGTGATCGACGGCGCCGACCCGCTCGGCGGACTGTGCATCTTGCGTGGGTGCATGCCCAGCAAGGCCTTGATCGAATCCTCCAACCGTTGCCGAGATCTACGCGATGCTGCGGAATTTGGCTTACTCGGCGCAGACGCTCAAGTGGATCTACCCGCCATCATTCAACGCAAACGCCGTTTGATCGAGGATTTCTCTTCCTACCGTCAAGAACAACTAGAAAATGGCAAGTTCGATCTGATACGTGGCACAGCAAGCTTCGTCGACGAACACAGCTTGCAAGTGCGCCTGAATCAATCACAAGAAACCCTCACCATCACCGCCGATGCCATCTGCATCGCCACTGGCTCGCATATCGACGTCATTCAACTGCCCGGACTCGAAAAAAACGGCTTTCTGACCAGCGACGACATCCTCGACGCGCAGAGCTTGCCCGACCACATCGCTGTCTTGGGTGGCGGAGCGATCGCTTTGGAAATGGCTTGTTATTTAGAAGGCATTGGCAAAAAAGTCACCGTGATCCAACGCAGCGGACAGTTATTGCGCGGCTGCGATGCCGATGTGGCGCAAGCGCTCGAAGCCGGCATGGCATCACACGGCATTGAGGTCTTTACCGGCACCGGTCTGCGCAAAGTCGAAAGCCGAGATGGACAAAAAGTGGTTCATTTCGAGCAAGCCGGTCAGCCTAAAGAAGTGATTTGCGACGACATCCTCTATGCCCTAGGGCGCGCACCCAATACTCAATCCCTGAACCTGGACGCGATCAAGCTCGAAATGAGAGCACGGCACATCGCTACCGATTCCAGTATGGCGACCTCCATCCCACACATCTATGCCGCAGGAGACGTCACCGGCCCACATGAAATCGTCCATATCGCCATCGAACAAGGGGAAATCCTCGCTCAAAATGCGGCTATCCTACTGGGTAAATGTGATAAAAAACCGCGCCACATTGACTATCGACTCAAACTTTATGGCATTTTCTCCACCCCCCAAGTCGCTTGGGTCGGCTTGACCAGTGACGAAGCCATCCAGCAAGGCATAGATTTCAGTTGCGCCTCTTACCCATTCAATGATCATGGCAAGTCTATGATTATGAATGAAATGCACGGCTTTGTAAAGTTAATGCAAAATAACAAAACAGGTGAGTTGATCGGCGCAGTGGTGGTCGGTCCCGAAGCGGTTGACCTGATTCACGAGCTGGTGGTCGCGATGTATTTCCGAGCTACCGCCAAAGATCTCGCATCCATCCCCCACTACCACCCCACCCTCAGTGAGATTTGGACTTATCCTGCAGAAGAATTAGCCGAACTGTAAAAAGGGATTTTTTTTCATTTTCTGACGAAGTTCGATTGACTGCTACGCTGCTCTTTGATTAAGTAGAGCGTGGCCTTAAAACAAATCATCAATCAATCCTCGCCTTCGGATATGAATCCGCTTGAGTCGAGTCCCGCCCCTACTTCTGAACACACACCATCACCCAGACTACCTGCCGGCAATATGAGCAAAAACATTCTTTCTAGTGACGTCGAAATCAAAGGAACCCTTAAATTTTCTAACGACCTGATCATCGATGGCAAAATCGATGGCGAAGTATCCTCCGACGGAGATCTTACCGTGGGTGAAAACGCTCGCATCAAAGGAGACATCACCACTCGTTCGGTCATCGTCTTTGGTAAAGTGACAGGGAATATCACCGTCAACGATCGCTGCGAGTTGAAACAGAACGCTGAGTTGGTAGGCGACATCAAAGCTGGCAAGTTAGCGATCGAGGAAGGCGCAACCTTCATGGGATCGTCGTCCGTAGGCGCTGCCGCTACAGCCAAGGACAAAGGTAGCGCTTTCTCTTCCAGCTCATCCTCGGACTCTAAATCTTCTTCCAACTCCTAGCCTACCGCAGTCAAACTTACCTCCTGTCCTCCCATCAAACCAATCCCTGAAACCTGAAAAACTATCCCCGCTACGAAGGATCACAGCCCATCACTAAAAGTCGTTCGTAAGAACGAAGTCTTGCTCGCCTGCCCTCACTGTGGCAACGAGCAAACCGAGCCAGGCTTGGCAATTTCTACGTTTTGCCGATCCTGCGCGCAGCATTTTCAAATCGAAAATGGCGTAGCATTACCTCCTTTTGGAGCCAATGATCCTGGCCCCAGATTCCGTAGCACCGCTACCGAGGGCAAAGCTTACGAAGACGTCGGTTTCGACGAGGGCGACAGTGCGCAAAAAACGCCTGAAAAAAAACCTATCCCCGCCCCCGCCCCACGACGCTCCTTTTTTGGACTGGCACGCTTGCTCTCCTCCCGCACTGAAGACTCGACACCAATCGAACCAGAGAAAAAACCGGTGCGCTGTTTTGAATGTGGCCACGTGCATGAAGTCAGCATCGCCGCGTCGTCCACCCAGTGCGCCCGCTGCAGCCTCTACATCAGTCTCAGCAATGAGGACATCCGCGAGCATTATTCTAGAAATATCCGCACTCGGGGCGATGTCGTCATTCACAAAAAAGGCTCTGTTATCGGTTGCGAAATCGCCTGCCACAACTTGACCGTATTAGGCGGCATCTCTGGATCGGTGGACTGCTCTGGCAACGCTATTTTCAAAAATTCGGGCAAAGTACTCGGCAGCATGCACTGCAAAAACGTCGCCATTGAGCGCAAATGCGAGGTAGATTTCCCCCAAGGCATCATCGCTGAGTCAGCCGATATCTACGGTGTGGTGCGTGGCGACATTCTTTGCTCTGGCACCATCAACATTTACAAAACTGGCTCTGTTTTAGGTGATGCCACGGCTAAAGCCATCGTCATGAAAGACGGCGGCGTGCTCACTGGGCAAATGCATATCCAGCACGATACCAATATCGACCTGCCTGAAAAAGGTAGCTCTCGCGCCACCGCCCCCTCTGCTAAAAAAACAACTGATAACAACAAAGCTAAACAGAAAAAAACGGCTACCAAGGAGCCTGCGCAAGCTAAGGCAAAAGCTGAACCGAAAGCTGCTGCAGCAGCTAAGTCCAGCGATGTCGCGAGCGAGAAATCCGCTCCCACCGACCAAGTTAGCCATCAGTCTTCTGACAAAAAAAACATAAGCTCTCAACCAGCAGCTACCCCCACTCAAACAGAGCCAAAAAAAGCGCCTGTTGCCACCACCGAGGACAAAGACAACCAGCCTAAGCCGCAACCAAGCCCTAAAGGGGTCACTGCCCCTGCTAAAACAACAGCAAGCTCAGAATCTCCACCGCAAGACAGTGACAGCGATAACGGCGATAAGCCTTTCGCCCTAAGTCCAGACTGAGCCACCGACTCATACTTACCAAGGTTACGATCCCTTCTTTGGAGTGCGCGAGTCGTGCCGCCGCTTTTTTCTTCGCATTTCCCTACCTTGACGAGAAAATCGCTTCAGCTACCTAGCCGCTGATTAGTAGAAATAAGCATCTATCTGCTTGCTTCTCAGCTTACTTTTGTATTCAATCAGCGACGAATGAAAGGAAGCCTCATTGACATCTCGACCAAACACAGCTGTGAGCTAGCACCCGTGACCATCATCGGTAGAAATAGCGAGTGCCACTTGCGTATCGACGACCCCCGAGTATCCCGTCGGCATGCGATGATTCGCAGTCAGGACAAGGGCTTCTGGTTCTACGATCTGGGTAGTTTTAATGGCAGCCTGCTCAATGGCGGGCGAGTCACCACCACCCAAAAGCTTCGTCATGGCGACACCTTGCAAATAGCCGATCACAGCTACCGCTTTGAGCAAGACGATCAATCTGTCCACCACTCAGAAGACGATACCATCGTCGGCACCGCTACGATCGCCTTGATCCGCTCTACCAAAGTCCTTATTCTCGTCAGTGATATACGCGGCTTCACCGCGCTCTCAGAAAGTCTGCCACCCGACGAGCTCGCTCGCACCATAGGTCAATGGTATCGAGACTCTGACCAGATCCTGACCAAACACGGCGCCACTGTGGACAAGTTCATTGGTGATTCCGTGTTGGCTTACTGGACCTCCACCTCCCCCGATCAACGAATCGCTGCGCTCAAAGCCTGCGAAGAGCTATTGCAATCTTGCAAACAGATCTACAGCGAGCATCAAGCCACCTTCGACCAAATCGGTCAAGACTTCAGCTCTGGCATAGCACTGCACATGGGAGAAGTCGCCTACGGCGGCATGAGCCACAGCGAGTTCACCCTCGTCGGCGACCCCGTCAACCTCACCTTCCGACTGGAAGGCTTGACCCGCGACCTAAACCAATCCGTCCTCGCCTCTTCTGTTTTTTTTGAAAATTGGCCCGAGGGCGCCGATTACAAAAAAGACCTCGGCAGCCATCAAGTGAAAGGACGAGCCAAACCTGTGCAAGTCTGCGCCATCACTTCTTTTCCAAATACTTAAATAAATCTGTTTTATCCGCTTTATTCGCCACACTTTAGTTTTATACTGAAAAAAAACATTTACCTTTAATTAAACTTTCTCCCTTAAAAAACACTTCCTCTCCCATCTGCAAAGATGACCGAACTTTTCGACACAGAAAATCTCAATCCCCCGATCAAAACGGTCAGTCAGGCCGATTTGGATCAATACACCCCGCTCACCATCGAGGCTCTCAACGCGCGCTTGCCTCAATATGAATTTTTAGAACTGATCGCCGTTGGTGGTATGGGAGCCGTTTACAAAGCTCGCCAACCCAAACTCGACCGCTTGATCGCAGTGAAGCTGCTGCCCAAACTAGGGCATGACAAATACGGCTTTGGCGACCGTTTCGAACAGGAGGCGAAAGCCATGGCAAAGCTGAGCCACCCGCACATCGTGCCCATCTTCGATTTTGGAGAAACCGAAGATGGGCAAGCTTATTTTGTGATGGAGTTCATCGAGGGTGCCGACCTATTTCAGTTGATTTGTGGTGGTCAACTCACCCTATCTCATTTTTTCAGCTGGATCCCTCAAGTCTGTAGCGCGATTCAATACGCGCACAAACAGGACATCGTACATCGCGACATCAAACCCGCCAACATCCTCATCAACAAAGAAGGCAATGTGAAAATGGCAGACTTTGGTCTCGCCAAACTCACTGGTGCTAAACCTGTTGCCGATCCTAACGATCCAGATGCTCCAGTAGTAGATCCTACCGAAGATGCGATCTCTATGGGCACTCCTGGTTACGCCGCCCCCGAGCAATTTGACAGTAGCAGTCAAGTCGATGCACGGGCCGACATTTACGCCCTCGGCGTAGTCATGTATCAGATGCTCACCGGTCGCATGCCCCAAGGAGCTTTTCCCATGCCTTCTGAGTGCAACCCGAGGATCGATGTGCGTCTAGATGAAGTGGTGCTACGCGCCATGCAAGAAGACGCCGACGACCGATTTCAAAGCATTGACGAGATCGCAGAACGTCTGCAAGTCATCCATTCCAGCAAAAACGCCCCTCCTAAAAAAGAAACCAAAAAGCAAAGCTCATCTGATCCTAACCTCACACCATCTGGCAAACGGCTCATCACTGGTCCCGTTAAATTACGCGCTAAAGGCCGCCCTATGGCAACTGGCCGTGTGTCCACTCTAACAGGTAAAGTCACCATCCCAGTCAAACGTATAGCAACCGCCGTGGGGAGACCTCCCTCTTTAGTCGCTGGTCATGTCGCCACCCTACCCGCTGGCTTAGCTAGCTCCCGCGCCTCCACCAAACTACGACGCAACATCGACGCGCGAAAATCTAGCTTCCCCCCCCATCTCATCCCACTTTTGATCGCTATCGCCGCACTGATATTCTTTATCATCTTCAAAGCAACTAAAGATCCCGCCAAACCTACGCAAACGACTCACAGCCAAGTGATGAGTGATGTGGAAACCAGCGTCAAACAAGACGATAAGCCCCAAATGGAAAGCGGTAGTTTTGAGTTCATCTCCGCCATCCCGACCTTCAACCAAGTAGGCAAGCCGCTAGCCGTCATGAGACGTAACGGACAGCGTATCACTAAGCCTGCAGGCATCACAGCCATCCCAAGTGATCTCAAACCCATTCAAGATTTAGCCATCTCTGCACACTACCGCAAAAGCTCCAAACCCTTTGCGCTCGCCTTGCATACCGACGGCACCCTTACCGCCTGGGGCGACAACAGTCATGGGCAACTCGACATCCCAGAAGCTGCCCAATCAGGAGTAGCTCAGATAGCTGTCGGCATCAACCATGCCATGGCACTAAGCAAACAGGGTGAGGTGATCGTTTGGGGCAACAACAGCATGAACCAAACCCGTGTGCCCAGTAAGTTATCCGGAACGATCTCGATCCGCGCTGGCTATTTCCACTCCCTAGCCCTCACTCGCCAAGGCAGAGTCATTCCTTGGGGCAAAGGCGGCACAAAGAAATTTCCCTCTCGCTTGGCTGGCAATACCCACACAGTATCCTCCATAGCAGCAGGAGCCGTTCACTCATTTGCCCTGCTCAACAACGGTACCCTGATCGGTTGGGGAGCTAACGGCGCAGGACAACTCGATGAACCCGAAGTCACCCAAGCCATTGCCGTGCAATGCTCAGAACGCGCCTCTTACGCCCTCACCAAAAATGGCAAAGTCATCGGCTGGGGTGTTGGCATTCGCCAAGACGTAGCACCGAACAAAAAAATCGTTTATATCAAAGCTTTCCCCAATGCGCTCTCCATGAAAAACCAACAAGGGCAATGGTTATTCTATGGCGCGGGGCAAACAAAACCCACTCCGGTCGCGCCAGCGTCTGACAAGATGCAATACCACATCTCTCGCCATCTGATCTTCGCTTGGCCAGCTCCCACATCGACACCTAACGCTGGATCTAAACTCAACGCCCGTCCCTCGCCAAACCCTAAGTCCGACGCAGGAAAAAAGATCAACCAAATACTTAACGAGGCAAAAAAGAACCACCAAAACCAATTTCAAAAAACCTTCAATGTCGCTATCGAAAAATTGAATGATTTTTATAGCAAAGCCCTACTCAACGCTAAAGAGGCAACGAAAAACGAACAAGAACAAGCCGCTTACCAAAGTGAAATCGAGCGCATCAACAGTTCAAGCCCGATCGACGATGCTGGCAATTCTCAACTACCAGAACAACTATTGACCATGCGAGCCACTTACCTTAAAAAGCTCGCATCCTATCAACAAGACCTCGCCAAACACAGATCTACCTACCGCAAAAACTTAGCTACAGCTTTAGATCAACTCCAGCAAGAATTCACCCTAGCAAAGCAAGCAGACGCCGCCGCCGAAGTAAAACAATTCCTCCAACAACGGCGGCAATGGCTGGAATCGCATAACCCCTCCCCCTAAATCACTTTCGTAGCAACCCTGCCCCTTCCCCCCCCCCCAACTCCCTAGCGACGTGGAACACCCTCACCGAATAGATCAACTCTGCTGCGACGCCAGTCGCAGCGCCTCTACCACCGACCTTTATCTGTGTGAAAACTCCCCGCCCCATCTGCGCTCACAAAACCTCGTATCTGCCATCGACGACACTCTGCTCTCGCGGCAAGACCTAGCAGATTTCTGGACACACTGTGGCGCAGACCCGCAGATCACCACCGACCACGACAGCGCCTATGTCGCTAGCAACGGACGCCGCTTCCGAGTCAATCTCAATCGCCAACTCGGTAAGTTAGCCGCTGTGCTACGCCCAATCGAAATCGCCATCCCCTCTTTTGAGCAACTGCAGCTAGCCAGCAGCGTGTTAGCCGATTGGTCTTCCCGCTCATCGGGCCTCGTTCTACTCACCGGTCCCACCGGCTGCGGAAAATCCACCAGCGTCGCAGCCTGCTTAGAATGGATCAACCAACAACGCCAAGCTCACATCGTCACCATCGAGGATCCGATTGAGTTTCTATTCCAAAGTAAAAACTCCATCTTCACTCAACGTGAAGTCGGCAGCGACACCCCCTCTTTCCAACAGGGACTACGCCGCGCACTACGCCAAAGCCCTCACGTCATTTTTGTCGGTGAAATCCGCGACCAGGAAACAGCCGTCACCGCCTTGCAAGCCGCCGAGACAGGACACCTCGTTTTCTCAACCCTGCATTGCCACAACATCTCCGACGCCGTCGAACGCCTGAGCAACCTCTTCCCCGTAGAAAGCCGTGACAGCGCCCTACTGATCCTATCCAAGCAACTAGTCGGCATCATGGCTCAGCGCCTACTACCAGGCAGCGAAGGCAGGCTCACCCCCGTATCCGAATACATCCAGAACCTTGGCGCGACGCCGCAATGGATACGCGAAGGCGCGCATCAAAAAATAGCCGACCTACTCTCGCGCGAAGGCGAAGGCAATCAATCCTTCCTGCAATCCATCCTCACCGAATTTCGCGCAGGAAATATTGATGAAAACACCGCCATCCAAGCCTGCGACAACCCCGACGACTTCGACCGCGCCCAACGTGGCATCTCCACCCGCGTGAATTAACCCCCTCTTTTTCACCCTTCAAACTTCATCCTCCCTCATGTCATTATTCAACAAATCCACCCCCGAGCCTGAGCCCACACCCACCGCCCCAGCGCAAGTCAGAGACTTAGTCGAATACTTGGGCGAAACCGTGCGCCGAGGCGGTTCTGATCTGCATATCTCCGTAGATGCCCCCCCCATGGCGCGAGTCAACGGCACCCTACAGCCACTCGAAGCTTTTCCTTTATCTGCCGAGCATTGTCGCCAGCTCGTCCTCAGTGTGATCAACGAACAACAACGCGCTCGCTTAGAAGAAGACTGGGAACTCGATTTTGCCATCTCCATCGAAGGCTTCGGACGCTTCCGAGGTAACGCCCATTACAACCGCCACTACCTCGAAGCCGCCTTTCGGCACATCCCCGACGCCATCCCCGACCTACAAAATCTCGGTCATGCCCCCATCATCGAGCAGCTCTGCCAACTGCGAGAAGGACTGGTATTAGTCACCGGCATCACCGGTTCGGGCAAAAGCACCACCCTAGCATCGATGGTCAAACGCATCAGCGAGAAGCGCTCCGGCATCATCATCTCCATCGAAGACCCGATCGAATACGTCTTCCAACACAGCATGTCGATCGTCAAACAACGCGAAATCGGCAAAGATACCCACAGCTTCTCCGCCGCCCTGCGCCACTCCCTGCGCCAAGACCCCGACGTCATCCTCGTCAGCGAAATGCGCGACCTCGAGACCATCTCCACCGCCATCACCGCGTCGGAAACTGGCCACTTGGTTCTCAGCACCCTGCATACCATGGATGCTCCGAAAGCCCTCGACCGCATGATCGACGTCTTCCCTGCCGATCAACAAGATCAGATCGTCGCCCAGCTTGCCAACGCATTAAAAGCCGTAGTTTCCCAACGCTTGATCCCACGCAAAGACGGACAAGGCCGCGTGCTCGCCTCCGAAGTCATGATCATGAACCACGGCATCCGCGCCTGTATTCGCCAACGCCGTTTTGAGCAAATCCTTGGCCTGATGGAAATCGGACAATCCGACGGCATGCGCTCCATCGACGACAGCCTGATCGAACTGCTGTTACAAAATATCATCTCCGACGAAGAAGCCCTAGCCAATGCCCGCGACCAACAACGCCTGCAAGATCTCATCAATCAAATCGGCAACAGCGACCGTAAACGCGCCAAGCTCGCCAAAAAACACCTTGGCATCTAAATGAAAACTGAATTCTTACCTCTGACCGTTAACGGCAGCAAAGTTTACTCAGGATTTGGCGAACGCTTCGCAGCGGGACTAATCGACGCCTTTGTGATCTTGCCCTTAGCGTTTCTGCTACTTTGGTTACAAAGCTTTGATAGAAACCTCGCAATCCTCATAGCCATCCCTGCCGCCACATTCTACGCCCTCTACAATGTCTATTTGTAACTATTCAGGTCTTTTTCCGTTGAAACAATAAAAAACTATCATTCTAGAGATTATAGCTGTTATTAAGCCTAGTGACTAGAGGACGTTTTACTCGCAAGCAGTTGATGGCACAGGTGGATATAGATCCTGTTGTGTTAGTGGAAATTGTGCTTAGGCTTCAAGATCAAATCGATCAATTTGAAACTCGAATAAGCACGCTCGAACTCAATAGTCGCAATAGTAGTAAGCCACCGTCCACGGACAAAGGCAACTTCACTAACCCTCCCAATCCCAAAAGCCAGCGTAAAAAAAGTGGGCGCAAGCCAGGAGGTCAAAAAGGGCACAAAGGTAGCACGCTCAATCAAGTTGCCCAACCCGACCATGTGGTGGAGCACCGTTTTTCACCAGAAGATACCTGCCCCAAATGTATGGAGCTTATCAACGCAGATGCTGGACAAGAGCTTACGCCACAGGCTTATGAGAAGAGGCAAGTCTTTGAATTGCCACCGGTAAAAATCGAGGTAACCGAACACCGCGCCCAGAAATGTGATTGCTCTCATTGCGGGGAAAAACTTGTGGCAGATTTCCCCCAAGAGGTAAAGGCACCAGTGCAATATGGAAGCAATTTGCAAGCAACGGCACTATACCTGGGAAGCTACCAGCTTATTCCTTACCAGCGTTTGGGAGAACTTTTTCAAGACCTCTTCGCTTGTAGTCTCAGTGGAGGGACTCTGGCTAATTTTGTTAAGCGAGGCGGGAAAAAAGCAGCTCAAACAA
>JAKISY010000083.1 GCA_021648365.1 Verrucomicrobiales bacterium | reverse complement strand
TATTTAGATTTCATTCAGGCGTTCTAATGCGCCTGAATGAAACAGCACAAACCGCTATAAAGCAAGAAAAATAATTGAACTCCCATGGAACCGAGCAATTAGAGGGCGAAAACAGCTAAACTGTTACGTCAGTCAGCATATGGAAAAGGGGTCAGTCAGCATATCTTGACAAATGGAGGGGATGGATGATCTTGGGGAATGGCAAGGCAACTGAGAATTGAATACGAGGGAGCGTTTTATCATGTGATGGCGCGAGGGAATCGCAGGAATCCCATTTTTGTGGATAGGAAGGGAGGAGATGAAAAACTCTTTTTGGAAACCCTTGGGGAGTGTTGTAAGAGGTCGGGCTTTGAGGTGTGGGCGTGGGTGTTGATGAAGAACCACTATCATTTGGTGATCGAGACCCCGCAGGGCAATTTGGTGGAGGGAATGAAGTGGTTGCAGAATACCTATACCCGTCGCTTCAATGTGAAACATGGGGAGTGGGGGCGATTGTTTGGAGATCGCTACAAAGCGGTGGTGATCGAGGACGACCGGGATTTGGGAGTGAGCGGGGAAGGAGGGTATCTTTCCACAGTGATCGACTATGTGCACCTCAATCCAGCTCGTGCTGGATTGATTGACGATGAGCGGGGGCAGAGTTTGTTGGAGTATCGCTGGAGCAGTCTGTCAAAAGGCTATGGGATATCGCCAGAGCAACGGGTGAAGTGGTTGAAGGCGGAGAGCGGACTTAACTTATTTGGTTTCAGTGATCGTGCAAAGGATCGACGGGAATTTGTGAAGCGTCTCGATGATCGTATGGCAGCGGAAAAGGGTGATGAGTGTGGTTTGAGAGAAATCGAGGGTCAGACCTTACAGAGCACCTTGCGGCGCGGCTGGTATTGGGGGAAGCAGGAGTTTAGGGAAACCCTGCTTGATCGCTTGGAGAAGCTCAAAGGATCGGATGAGAAGAGTCGGGATTACACGGGAGGTGCGCAGGGAGGGGATCATTCTTACCGAATGGCGGAGCAAATCATAACGGAGGGAGTGGCTCATTTCGGATTGGAAGGAGGGACGCGTGAAGCGTTTATGAGTTTGCAGCGCGGAGCCGTGCAGCGGGTGGCGATAGCGTGGGCATTGTGCCGTAGAACCACGGTTGCACAAAAGTGGATAGCGCAACGTTTGGGGGTGAGTAACGCAGCTAATGTGAGCCAGCAGGTGCGGAGATTTGAGCAAAAGGAAAAGAAAAAGCGGGATGTCGAGGTGGATGAATGGATGGAAAAAATGAGAAGTCACATTGAAAGTAAGGTGAAATGAGGTAAAGTCAATAATTGATGACTGACCCCTATTCCTGAGGTAAAGTCAATAATTGATGACTGACCCCTATTCCCTATTCACTATTCATTGATTTAGTGCGAGATTTACGTATTCGTTGTTACAACAACGAATACGCGCCAGCGTGTCTGGTGTTCTGAGTTTCTGTAAAATACGCCTAAAATCGATCTTTAAGTTTAGTTCATTTTTCATAATCATCGGTGTTGACGACTAGCCTTAAGATTGCTTAATTAGCGCCGCTCTGCTTTGGGCTACTAAAAGTCTTGGCAAAACGAACCTAATTGGCGCTAATGCCTGCTGGTTCAACACTTGAGAGCAAACTGACGATACAAGAAAATCAAACATCACACTCATGGCTAATTACGCAATCAACGGATTTGGACGGATCGGACGCAATGTACTGCGTTCAATGTCAGCAGACGAACTGAAAAAAGTCGTCGCTATCAATGATCTGACCGACAACAAAACTCTCGCCCACTTGCTGCGCTGGGATACCACCAACGGACCTTTTGACGGAACTGTTGAATATGACGACGAGTCCATCACTGTGAACGGACACCGTATCTCTGTCTCTGAACAACGCGACCCAGCGTTGCTTCCTTGGAAAGAGCTTGAAGTGGATGTGGTGCTCGAATCGACCGGATTTTTCATCGATCGCGATGGCGCTGGGAAACATATCGCCGCTGGTGCGAAAAAAGTTTTGATCTCAGCTCCTGCTAAAGATCCTGACGCTACGATCTGTCTTGGCATCAACGATGAAATCTACGAGCCAGAAAACCACCATATTGTTTCCAACGCTAGTTGCACGACTAACTGCTTGGCTCCAATGGCGAAAATCTTGAACGACAACTTCACCATCGAGCGTGGTTTCATGAGCACCATTCACAGTTACACCAGTGACCAACGTCTGCTCGACATGCCACACTCTGACTTGCGTCGTGGACGTGCTGCAGCGGAAAATATCATCCCGTCTTCGACAGGAGCGGCTAAAGCTATTGGCTTGGTGATCCCATCATTGCTTGGCAAACTCAGCGGCGGAGCATTCCGCGTGCCGACCCCAACAGGTTCGGTCACCGATTTCACCGCGGTGTTGTCCAAATCGACTAGCGTCGAGGAGATCAACGAAAAATACCAAGAAGCAGCTGAAGGTCCGATGAAAGGCATCTTCCAATTCAGCACCGACCCATTGGTATTGAAAGATATCGTTGGCAATCCACACTCTTGTATCCTCGATTCGGACCTCACTATGGTCACCGACGGCACTTTTGTGAAAGTGGTAGGCTGGTATGACAACGAGTGGGGTTACAGCAACCGCGCTGGTGAAGCTATGGCTTTGCTTGGTAGTAGCTTGTAAAATCCGCAAAAGAGTTTATTCCCCACTAGGACGTCTATCGTCCTGGTGGGATTTTCTCTCAAAAAATCATTTTTTATTATTTCTGTTCACATGGCAAAGCTCACTATTCAGGATCTCAAAGTTGAAGGCAAACGCATCCTTATGCGTGTGGATTTCAATGTTCCACTTAAAGATTCTGACGACGGGTCACAGCGTATCATCACCGATGATACTCGCATTCGCGCAGCTTTGCCTTCCATCGAGTATTTGCTCAAAAACGGTGGTCGTGTGATTTTGATGTCTCATCTGGGACGGCCCAAAGGCGAACGCAAAGCACAATTTTCTCTCAAACCTGCCGCAGACCGTCTCAGCGAACTGCTAGGCGCTCCAGTAGCTTTTGCCGATGACTGCATTGGCGATACGGCTACGCAAGCAGTCGATCAATTGGAAAACGGACAAGTCTTGTTACTAGAAAACGTCCGTTATCACAGCGAAGAAACCGAGAATGATCCAGCCTTTGCCGCTCAATTAGCAGCGCATGGCGATATTTTTATCAATGATGCTTTTGGCACCGCGCACCGCGCGCACGCATCTACCGCAGGTGTCACTCAAGACATCGACCAGTGTGCGATGGGCTTCCTCGTCGAACGAGAGCTCAAATACCTACAAGACGAACTGCGCGAACCTAAGCGCCCCTTTTTGGTCATCATGGGCGGAGCCAAAGTCTCCGACAAAATCCAAGTGATCACTGCCTTGCTCGACAAAGCCGACGCCTTTATCATTGGTGGCGGCATGGCATACACCTTCCGCAAAGCGCAAGGTTATACTATTGGCAAAAGCATCTGCGAAGATGACAAGATTGAACTCGCGCTCGACATCCTCAAACAAGCTGAGGAAAAAAATACTCAGTTTTTGCTACCAGCAGACAACTTGCAAGCTGACGCTTTTGGCGAAGATGCGAATGTGAAATACACCGCCCCATACGCAGGCGGCAGTGGTGGCATAGATGACGAATGGGAAGGTCTCGACATCGGACCGGTAGCGATCGAGGAATTTGCTAAAGTCATCGCCACCGCAGGCACCATCATCTGGAATGGTCCCATGGGAGTTTTTGAAATCGACAAATTTTCCAAAGGCACTCAAGCCGTTGCGCAAGCGATGGCAAAATCAGAGGCCGTCACCATCATCGGCGGTGGAGACTCTGTCACCGCAGTGAACAAATACGGTCTTGCAGATCAAATGACTTTCATCTCTACTGGCGGCGGCGCGTCGCTGGAATTGCTGGAAGGGAAAACCCTACCCGGCATCGCTTCTCTCTCAGATAAATAATAATCAGATAACCAAGGCACATCAGACTCATGTTTGGCAACCGCAGATACATCATAGCAGCAAACTGGAAAATGCACATGGCACCACTGGAAACAGATGGCTTCCTTCGCACCTTCCTTCGTTTTTTTAAAACTCGTAGCACCGTGGATGTGGTCATCGCACCACCTTACGTCTCACTAGCAGAAGCCTCCAAGGCTCTTGCTGAAAGTGATGCCGTGGCTCTCTCTGCGCAGAACATGTCGCCAGAGCCCGCAGGTGCTTACACTGGGGAGATCAGCGCGGTGATGCTTAAGGAGCTACATATTCAATACGTGATCCTTGGACACAGCGAACGCCGCGCTCTGTTTGGCGAAAGCAATGAGTTCATCAATCGCAAAGTGCAGGCAGCTCATGAAGCGCGCATCAAACCGATCTTGTGTGTGGGTGAGACCCTCGAAGAACGTGATGGGGGGCAAGTGGAGACGGTGTTAAAAACTCAACTCGAAGGTTGTTTGGAAGAAGTGGGTGCGCGACGCATCACCGATACCGTGATCGCCTACGAACCTGTTTGGGCAATCGGCACGGGTCGCAATGCGACACCCGAGCAGGCGCAAGATGCTCACGCTTATATCCGTTCAGTTCTAGCTGAGAAATACGGTGAGGACACGGCGCAAAAAGTTCGTATTCAGTATGGCGGTAGCGTCAAACCTAACAACGCACGTGAGCTGATCGCGCAAGACGACATTGATGGCTTTTTGGTCGGCGGTGCCAGCCTCGAGCCTGGTAGCTTCTACGAGATCGTCAAATCTGCCGTCGAATACATCGACGACGCAGCTAAAGCGGCGGAGTAAAAATCAAAGCTTCAAAAAGGGTCGCTACCAAGCGACCCTTTTTTTGTGTATTTTTTTTGGAGTGCTGCGGCTCGACGCTGATTTCATTCCAGCTTGGCTAAACGCTATTAAGGTGATTGGCAATACCCATTATTTTCCTTTTACTTGATTTTCTGGGTAGGGTGTTGAGGTTATGCTAAGTGTGTGACCAAGCAAAGAGTAACTTGAACAGGCAGTGACCCGATGAAGAAGAAAGAGCTCGCATTGTACACTGGTCTTTTCGGCGACATTAAGATGCGAGTTCGAACAGCTCAGCATCGTGCCGCGCTTGCCGTTAATGCCGAGATGATACTGCTCTATTGGGACATCGGTCACATGATCGCCGCCCGCCAGGAGCAGGAAGGCTGGGGTAAGGGAGTCATTCCTCGTCTTTCAATTGATCTGAAAAACGAGCTACCAGAGCAAAAGGGGTTCTCAGTTAGAAATATTGGCTATATGGTTCGCTTCGCTCGAGAATACGGACCTCCTCCAATTTTGCAGCAGGCTGCTGCAAAATTGGAATCGACGGGTTCTGCATCACTTGCAAAAGTGACTCAAACTGTGACGCCATTGGAACTGCCTCTCAAAATCATCATTGGAATCCCTTGGTTTCACCACGTAGTTCTGATCGAAAAACTCAAAGACCTGCCGACGCGCTACTGGTATGCCAAGCAAGCTTTTGAACAAGGATGGACTCGCGACACCCTCACCGTTCAAATCAAAAGCAGGATTCACGAGCGACAGGGAGCCGCCATCACTAACTTCGCTACAACGCTGCCAGAAGTGCATGCGAGTATCGCTCATGGCCTGCTCAAAGATCCCTATATTTTCGACTTTCTCACTTTGAGCGAGCCTTTCCGTGAGCGGGAACTGGAAATAGGTCTTCTTCGTCATCTCGAAAAATTTCTACTTGAACTTGGGAGTGGCTTTTCTTTTGTCGGACGCCAATACCGACTAGAAGTCAGTGGACGCGATTTTTACCTCGACCTGCTTTTCTATCATCTTGAACTTCGCTGTTTCATTGTCATCGATCTAAAAAAAGGCGACTTCAAACCTGAGTATGTTGGGAAGATGAATTTTTACTGTTCCGCCGTGGATGATCTTCTGCGCCACGAGCATGATGCCCTCACCATCGGTCTCATTCTTTGTCAGACCAAAGACCGTATTCTTGCCGAATACTCACTGCGCGACATGCACAAGCCCATCGGCCTCGCCGATTACGAACTCACCCGGGCCCTACCTAAAGAAATTGCCACCAACCTACCCAGCATAGAGGACATAGAGACCGAACTCTCTGAGGAGTTGGATAAGGAGGAAGGATCATGACGTTTGAGATCTTTGCCGGCGTAATGGGTGGCGTGGGAACTGAGTTCGCCACATCCTGTGGTGCCGTCAGAGATTGCTCTAAATTCAACCACTGCTAATTATTGACTATGAGTTTTCATTCCATTACCGATTTTTCATCCCCTACAAATCACGTCTTTGTCGATTTCGAAAACGTGCATCAAATTGACCTTTCAGTGATCGGTGCTAAGGCAGTCAATCTTATACTGCTGCTCGGTGCACAGCAAAAAGCAGTTGGATGCGGAGTTGGTGGAGAAGCTCATGGAGCATTCGGCCTCCGTGCAACTTATTCGACTCACATCATCTGGCAAGAACTCTCTGGATTTCACACCTACCAATCCACTTCCACTTCCAGTGGTTCGGGGCTGTGGCGGCCGATGTATTTGACTTTGCCGTGTTCGACGCCGTAGGCGTGGACTTTCCAGGTGACTTTGACGTCAAAACAACAATACTCGGCTATTTCTTTGATTTTTCCTTCGCGCCACCATTTGACAGCCATCAGGCCGTCGGCACTTTTGCCAGCGCCGAGTGAGGCGGAGGCTAGGGTGTCGAGTTTCATACGGTGACCTACTTTTTCCTCGAGCGAGAGCAGCATGTCGAGGTTGTTGGTTTGGTTGGCGAGATCGACGACGGTGTATGCCATCAAGACGCCGTAGTCGAAGAAGATGTGATTGAAGCCGACCACAAGATCAGCTTTGAGCAGTTGGTCGATCAGTTGGTCGACGTGTTCTTCGTCGTAAATGATGTATTTTTCTTGTGCTGTGCTGTAGGTGACTCCTACGGACATGCGCATTTTGTCCAAGTGCTTCCAGCCGCCGACATCGTTGGCGAGCTTTTGGGTTTCTAGATCAAAATAGACAATATCTTTGGGCATGAGAGGTGGAAGTTAGAAGTTAGAAGTGGTGGTGAAGGCTTGCCAGTCTAGCTGGGGGAAGATGGGGTTTTGTTTTTGGATGGTGAGTAGTTGGCGGGTATTGGCTTGCTCGTTGGAGGAGTAGAGGGACGCTAACAGGTCGAAGTTCTCTAAATGTTTTTCGAATCGTTGGGTGGCGTAGGGGCGGGTGTCGGCTTGGCGCATGTAAGCTGCCCAATCGCTGGATTGGGCGAGCAGCAGTTCGCGGGTCATTTGACTGACACAGCGGCTGCGGTGGTCGGCTAGTTGATCGGGTAGGCCGTCGATGTTTTGTTGTAGGGCAGAGAGGGTGCGTTGCAACTGTTCTGCACGGCGCAGCAAATGGGGGTAGATCCAGGCGTTCTCTTGAGATAGCCAGTTTTCGAAGTAGTCGCCTTCACCCCAGGAACAGGGGATGGGGTGCACGGTGTTGACGGGCGTGATGGAAGCGCTTGGCGGGGGCGAGAGTTGCGATACGCTGCTGAGCTCTAACTGGTTTTGTTGGGCAAAGAGGCGCAGGGTCTCTTCGAGAAAGGGGATGCCTTCAAATCGCCAATGACCGAACAGTTCGGCTTCGTAGATGCTGAGGATGCAGGGGGTTTGGATTCCTTGTGCTTTGAGTTGGGTGGCTTGTTGCGATCTCGCTTTTAGGAATTGTTGTGCGTGTTGCTGGGCGGCTTTTTTTCCGAGGGCTGGGTCGTAGGCTTGCTCGGAGTCCATGCGTTGTATTTTCAACGCGCCGCCTCGGTTGTGTTGTTTGGCATCGAGGTGGATTTGCAAGCCGTTCACAGGGGTTTCTTCGCCTGACATTTTGTAGGCTTGGCGGTAGCGGGTGTCGTGTAGTAAGCCGGCTTCAAGCTTCAGTAGTTCGCGACTGCTGCGCACGTCGCGGTAGGAGATCTGCATACCTGTAGGGCTCTGGGTGGGGTGGTAGATGCCGGCGTCGGGGATCTGTTTGCTGTAGCTCAGGGCGTGTTCGTCGAGTAGAATGTGGCGGATGCCGTTGGCTTGCAAATAGGGATCGAGGGCGGGGGAGTAGGCGCAGTCGGGTAGCCAGAAGAGTTCGGGGGCTTGTCCGAAACACTCTTGGTAGTAGTCGCAGCCGATTTTTATCTGGCTGTGCAGCACGGTGGGAGATTTTAAAAAAAGTGGCAAGATGGCGTGGGTGGCGGCACTGGCGGGGATCTCTAGCTGTCCGCTGTCGCGTAAGTCGGCTAGGGCGGCTACGAGGTCGCCCTGCCAGCGCTGCTGGTAGTAGTGGTGCAGTCGATGGTAGTGGTCGGCATACCACTGCAGCAGCGGGCGTTTCTCTGGATCGGTGCGCCGTTCGATTTCGGTCAGCGCGAGGTGCAGATTGCGCTCGAGATGAGCTTCGGCGCGTTTTTGTAACAAGGGGTCGCGCATCATTGCCAGCACGGTGGGGCTGATGACTAGGTTTAGCTTGAAGGGAACCTTTTCATCGCGCAGGCGGTGCAGCATCTCTAACAACGGCAGTAGGCTGTCGGTGAGCACATCGAGCCACCAGTCTTCTTCCTGACTGTGCAAGGATTCTGCGTGCCTGAGCCAAGGCAAATGGCAGTGCAGAATCAGGGCGTTGCGACAGATCGAGATCATGGGAGGATTTAGGGCATAGATAGGGTTTGCAAGGAGAGCAGGATCAGGAAGGCGCCAACCGCGAAGATCACTTTTCTAGGTCCGAGGGCTTGGTGAATCACTTGGGTTTGCAGGCTTTTGTCCCACAGGGTTTCACCTTTGTTGAGCAAGTAAAAGAGGGCGATCACCATGCCGATGATTTGTAAAAATAAGATACCAAAGCCGACCCCGATGGTCCAGATCAGTAGGGCGCGCCCGATGGCCTGCGAATAGCTGAGCAGCTTGCCGTCTTTGCGAATGACTTTGAGATTGAATAACATTTTTCCAGGAGTGGTGGCAAAAGAAGATATGAGCAGAGCTTCGACAAAATTCCAAACAAAAAAGGAGCCACCCCAGATGAGCAGTAATTGAAACTGCTCTTCCATTGGGATTTGACGATAGAATTCGAACAGGTTCTCTCCTTCTTCGGGCACGGGGGGATTGCCAAATACGAAACCCACGATCAAGTTGAGGATCAAGAGGTCGAACATGCGCGCCCAGAAGCGTAGTATTGGGTGTACGTTTTTGACTGCTTGCGAGTTTTGCGTGTTTTTTCGTTTGATTCGAATGACGCTGGAGGGCAGAGGAAGCGAGCTGTCTGGATCGATTTCCTCTGTTGCGTCGCCATCTGCGGGCGCTTGTTTTCTCTCTAGCGACTTGAGGGTAGAGGCAACGACGGGGATGTCTTGCAGCGCGCACCACTGGGGTAGGCCTTCATGCCAAGCGAGGGTGTCCAGCTGCAAGTCCCCTGCATCGACCATTTCCTTGATCCGGTAAATGGTATAAGGGCCTTGTTTTTTACCATTTTTGGTGACGTGGATTTGCATACTGAAAAGACAGGTAAGGCGATAGACAATAGGGCTACTCTGAGCGGAGGGATTTGGCAGGTTCGAGTCGAGCAGCGAGCACGGCTGGGGCAAGTGATGCCAAGGTGCAGGAGATGAAGGCTCCTAGAGATATAGCGATCACGTCTTGCATGGTGACGACGGCGGGTAGTCCGCCTTCGATCATATAGACTTGCGAGGAAAAGATCTCGATGCCAAAAAGTTTACCGATGGTGGAGGTGATGACATTGCGGTAAGCGATGACCAAAAAGGCGAGCCCTAGCCCGACGATCACTCCGATCACGCCTACGACGATGCCTTGAGATAAAAACAACGCGGCAATCTGGCGCTCAGAGGCGCCGATGGCTTTGAGCAAGCCAATCTCTGAGCGTTTCTGATACACTACGGTGATCATGGTGTTCATGATGCAGAATGCGGCGACGATCATGATCATGAAAAGCAGAAAATACATCGCTTGGCGCTCGGTGGCGACGGCGTCGAAGATGTATTTGTGGATGTCCATCCAACTGGCGACTCGGTAGCGGTAGTCAGTGGCTACGGCAATCGCGTCGCGCACTTGGTGGGCGAGGAAGCCGTCTCGCGTTTCGATCGCTAGTCCGTGTACGCCGTCGCGCAGATTGTAGAGTGCTTGACCTGTCTCCAGATGGACAAAGACGACGTTGCTATCGAAGTCGTAGTGGCCGGAATCAAAAATGCCGGTGATCTTGAGTTCTTGAGGTAAGCTGAAGTGACGGATGGAGTCGATGGCTTGTTTTTTTTCTTCTTCGCTGGCGGAGTCGTTGAAGCTGTCGATGGCGTCCATGATGGCGTCGATGTTGGGAGAGAAAATGGTGACCACATCGCCGATGTGGATGCCGAGACTGTCTGCCATCTGGTCGCCGATGATGGCTGTGTCTAGGTCGAGATCAAACTTGCCTTCTCCTTTGGCGATGATGCGTTCCATGCGTTCGGTTTCTGGTCCTGGTGGCGGGTCGATGCCACGTAACAAGGGGGCGAGTCGTTGACCGCGAAAATCCAGTACCGCTTGGCCGCGCATGTAGGGGGTGACCGAAATAACGTCGGGCACCTTTTTGATGATTTCGATGAGTTGATCGGAGTCATACATGATCTGACCCGAGTCGACGATGATGTGGGGTTCGAAACCGAGGATGGTTTCTTTGATGCGCTCGCCGTAACCGGTGAACACGGAGATCACCACCAGCAGTAGGGTGACGCCCAAGGCGACGCCCAAGATGGAGATCAGGGTGATGACCGAAACGAAACTTCTCTTGGGTTTTAAATACCGTAGAGCTAGGAATAGGCTGAATTTATTTATCAATGGAAAATGAGATTCAAGATTGCATGGCAGTTTAACTGTGATTACTGATTCTGATAGCGGAAACTGCGGTGATAGTTGTAAATGGATGACTAGGCTGCGACAAATGATAAATCATAAAAGTATGCGTATTATCTGGATGGGTGCAGGGGAGATAGGTCTTCCGAGTTTGAAGTGGCTGATCGATGAGTCGGGGCACGAGGTGGTGGCGGTGTTCACGCAGCCTGATCGACCGGTGGGGCGCAAGCAGGTGCTCACGGCGACGGTGACCAAGTTGCTGGCGGTTGAGCGTGGGATTCCAGTGTTTCAGCCAGAAAATCTGCGTCGGCAACCTGAGCTTTTGCAGAGCTTGCAAGATTTGCAGCCTGATCTGATCGTGGTGATGGCGTATGGCTGTTTTTTGCCGCGAGCGGTGATCGAGGTGCCTTCTCTGGCATGTATCAATCTGCACGCGTCTCTTTTGCCCAAACACCGTGGGGCGGCGCCGATCCAAGCTGCGATCATGGCGGGGGATGAAAAGAGTGGCATCACGGTGATGCATATCGCGGCTAAGTTGGACGCGGGTGATATGATTTGTAAGCAAACCTTGGATTTGGCTGCGGATGAAACGGGTGGCTGTCTGCACGACCGTCTAGCGCAGTTGGGACCGCAGGCATTGGCGGCAGCTTTGCCTTTATTGGAGAGTGGAGAGGTGGAGAGGGAGGTGCAAGATGAATCGCAGATGACGCACATTGGGAAGCTTGGGCGCGAAGATGGAGTGATCGATTGGTCGCGCTCTGCAGTGGAGATTGATCGTCTGGTGCGAGCTTTTGATCCGTGGCCTGGTACGAAGACGCAGGTGCTTTTGGCTGATGGAAAAAAGGCTCAGATGAAAATATTCCCTCCGGTCAAAGCAGCTCAATTGAGCGAGGTGGAAATGCTGGGATTTGAGAGTTCACCTGCTGGCACGATTTTGCCGACGGAGGAGGTGAAGACTCAGGGGCTACGGGTGAAAACGGGAGATGGAGTGCTGCAACTTTTCCAGCTGCAGCTAGAAGGGCGTGCGCGAATGGATGCGGATGCACTGCTGCGAGGCCGTGCGCTTGCTGCGGGTTCTCGATTGGGTAAGTGAAGACTTTTACACGATCGGGCGACCGTAGGCGTCGTAAGCGGTCATGCAACTAGAGCTAAGATGGCAGGTCATAGCCAGTAGTGCGATGCACACTAGTCTTTGGGGTTTGGCTTTCATGGTGTAATGAGCGAATCATGAATCGAGATGCAGGTCAAGCTCAGCGGGGATATTTCAGCAGGGCGAGCTGGTGCGAGTCAGCAACTTTGCGGCGATGAGGAAAGTAAGTGCATGGGCTTATTTGAGCGCGATAGAGCCAGCCGTCAGGTTAGTGTTTTGGAAAATTTTCAATTACGTGACCTAGGGCTTTTGTCGTGCTAGAATGTGTCGATATGGGGGCTTTGTTGGCATTATTGATGATTGTGACTTTTTCACTACTTGTGGTGCGAGTGGGGTCGAAGGCTTTGGTGATGACAGGTTTGAGCTGGGATACGGCGAGTTTCCAAGCCTATTCGGCCTTTTTTGGAGTGGGGTTTACAACCAAAGAGGCGGAGATGGTGGTGGATCATCCGATTCGGCGACAGATTATCAAACACTTGATCCTGTTCGGCAATATTGGGCTGACCTCGGCTTTTGCTACTTTGGTGGTTACTTTTGTGCAGACTTCTGGGGTGACGCAGACTTTGGAGACGGCGGGTTTGATCGTGGGTGGTTTGTTGGGGTTGGTAGTTTTGAGCAGGATCCAGCTTCTTAAGAGGGTGATTGATTGGTTGATTCAGTTGAGCTTGGAGCGGGCGGGGGTGGCGCATGTATTAGATTATGAACTGCTGTTGAGGGTGCAATCGGGTTTTTGTGTTTCCGAAATTGATATTCTCGAAGGCAACCCGTTAGCCGGTAAAGAACTCGCTCAGACGCGCCCAGCGGATGACGGGATCATTGTTTTAGGGATCACGGGCGGAGATGGCAAATTCCGAGGTGTGCCTGGTCCGGCAGATAAAGTGGAGGTGGGAGATGTGATCACGGTGTATGGAAATGAAAAAGCAATCAAAAAACTGATTTGCGAAAACGGTGAATGTGAGGGATGACACTAGATAGATTATGTCTGTAGAATTTAAAGATTATTACGAAATTTTGGGAGTGGAGCGAGAGGCTGGTGATGATGTCATTCGCAAAGCTTATCGCAAGTTGGCGCGAAAGTATCATCCTGACGTGGCTGAGGATAAGGTCGAGGGTGAGCGTAAGTTCAAGGAGCTGAACGAGGCGTATGAGGTGCTGAGCGATTCTGGTAAAAGAAAAAAATACGATCAGTTGGGAGCGAATTGGGATCAGCCAGGCGCGGGCTATGGTGGTGCGGGCGGGCAGTCGGCTTGGGGCGGTGGCGGTGGTGCTGGGCAGGACTGGCAATTTGAAGGCACGGGGTTCAGCGATTTTTTTGAACAGATGTTTGGCGCGGGTACGGGGGGAGGAGCTCGCAGAGGCGGCTATAGGCAGCAAGCGAGAAGTAATCAGCCACAAAAGGGGCAAGACGTGGAGACTGATTTGATGGTCACTTTGGATGAGGTCTATCATGGTGCGACGCGGACTTTGCGCTTGCGCAAACCTGGTGCGGCGGCTGGTGATGCTTCGGCGATTCAGACGGGTAAGGTGAAGATTCCAGTGGGGGTGCAGGCGGGGCAGATGTTGCGATTGAAGGGGCTCGGTCATCCTGGTATCAATGGTGGTGCGACAGGGGATTTGTATCTCAACGTGCGCTTAGAGCGTCATCCTGATTTCCATGTGAAGGGGGTAGATTTGTATTACGATATCGAGCTGGCTCCTTGGGATGCGGTATTGGGGACGGAGATTTCGGTGCGTGTGCCAAAGGGGAAGGTGAAGCTCAAGGTGCCCGCTGGCAGTGGTGAGGGGGATGATCTACGCTTAGGTGGATTGGGCTTGCCTACGGGAGATGGAAGTTTTGGCGATTTGCATGCGGTGATCCAATTGAAGGTGCCGAACACTTTGAACGCTAAAGAAAAGAAGGCATGGGAAAAACTCAGAGAGGTGTCGACTTTTAAACCAGGAGAGTGATGGTGATAAAATGAAGGAACTACAGCAGTTAGTCGTGGCGATAGATTTCTCTCGTCCTTGCATCAATGCTTTGCAGGAGGCCGCGAGGATGGCGCAGTGGTCAGGGGCGAAGCTGGTGATGGTGCATGTGGTCGATGAGGCGGCCTTGGATGCGATGCGCTCGCAGATTGATGTGGAGAAAGTCGATGTGCTTGGGCGAGCTGCTTCAAGATTGAAGGAATTTGTGGAGTCGCATGGGTGCTGGCAGATTGATTACAGCTTAGAAATAAGAGTAGGTCACCCTTTTGAAGAGTTGGTGAGTTTTTGTGAATCTTGTCAGGCTGATTTGTTGGTCATGGGGGCGCAGGGTAACAGTGGCAAAGGGTGGCGGACGGGCGTGTTGGCGAGTAACTGCGTGCGTCGTGCGCCGGTGGATGTGTTGTTGGTGCGAGGGTTCCAAGATCGTCCGTTCAAACAGCTGTTGGTGTGTGTGGATTTTTCTGAAACCGCTAAGCGGGCGATTGAGCGAGGCTTGGCGATAGCGAGGCAGGATCGAGCTGCGGTGGAGTTTTTGTTCGTATTTCAGCCGATCAATGAAATGACAGGTGACTTGGCTGCCTTTGTGCAGATCATGCCACCGGTGAACAATGTGGACTACCGTCAAACAGCGGAGAAGGACTTGGAGATTTTCATGAAGCCTTTTTTAGTCGGCAATGAGGATGTAGATACTCGGATAACGGTGCTGGAGAGTAGCCGGGTTGCGGATGCAATCATTGGGCGCGCCAATGATAGTGGGGTGGACTTGGTTTTGTTGGGCACTCGTGGGCGCACGGGATTGAAGCGACTGTTGATGATGGGGACGACCGCGGAGCGTATCGTTTCGGATGCTCCGTGTTCGGTGTTAACGCTCAAACCTACAGCTGAAGGATGAAGGGTGAGCGCGGGCATCATGCAGGGGCGGGGCAGCGGTGGGTGCTCAGTGAGGATGAGATGGAGCGTTTCCGCTTGGTGGTGGATGCTGCGCCTAACGGTATTTTGTTGGTAGATGATCGAGGTGAGATTATTTTGATCAACGCTAATGCAGAGAAGATGTTTGCTTATGATGCTGGGGAGTTGGTTGGGGTGCAGATGTCAGTTCTACTGCCGCAACGCTATCAGGAAAATCACGGTGCACAGCAGCAGTCTTTTTTCGCAAGACCTGAAGTGCGACCGATGGGCGATGGGCGAGAGCTGCATGCGGCGAGAAAGGGTGGGGAAGAGTTTCCTGTGGAAATAGGATTGCAGCCTATTCTCACGGAGGGGCAGCGAAAAATGGCGTTGGCGGTGGTGGTGGATATCACGCAACGCAAGCGCTTGCAGGAGCAACGTCGTGAGATGGAGCAACGAGTATTGGAGATCAACGAAAATGAGCAAAGGCGTTTGGGGCGTGAGATTCACGATGACTTGTGTCAGCAATTAGCGGCGATCGGGTGTTTGGCTAAGGTGGTGGAAATGGATCTGAGGCGCTTGGACTTTTCTGCAGCTGAGGCCTTGGCAGAGATCGTGGATTTGGTCAGTCAAGCTAATGTGAGAGCGCGTGAGATATCTAGAGGTTCGGCGGCGGCTGTTCTGGATGTGGATGGGCTTCCTGGTGCTTTGAAAGAGTTAGCGGATCTGACGGGTAAGGGGGCGAATGTGCTCTGTGTGCTGGATTGTAAGGAGGGCGAGTCGAGTGGCTCTGTGACGGTGGATTTGCAGCTTTATCGCATAGCGCAGGAAGCGGTGAATAACGCGTTGCGGCATGGGCTTGCTGATGAGATTGTTTTGCGTTTGTTGTGTAGTGGCGATGAGTTAGAACTGGTCGTTTTGGATAATGGCTGTGGTATTAAAGAGCAACAGCTCAATGATAGGTCAGGTATGGGGCTGCGAACGATGTCTTATCGTGCGGAGGCTTCTGGAGGGCATTTACAAGTTAGGCGACGTGCATCTACAGGGACTGAGGTTCGCTGTAGAGTTCCGTTGGTTTTAAAATAAAAAAAATGGCAAGTCAGGCACAGGTAGCACGAATCATGATAGTGGATGATCATCCGATCATGCGGCACGGATTGGCTCAGTTGATCGATGCTCAAGCTGAGCTTGAAGTAAGCTGTTGGGCTGGCACTGCGTCGGACGCGTTGATGGAGATCGAGAAAAATAGTCCTGAGCTCGTTTTGTTGGACATCAGTTTGCCCGACCGCAATGGCTTGGAGCTGTTGAAAGATATCAAAGTCCAGTACCCTGCGGTGAAGGTGTTGATGGTATCGATGCACGATGAATCTCTATATGCGGAGCGCGCACTGCGAGCTGGCGCTAGAGGGTATATCATGAAAGAGGAAGCTGCGGATAAATTGATCGAAGCGATCCATACGATTCTTGTTGGTCGCATCTACGTCAGTGGTGAAATGTCTGCTAGGATTATAGAAATGTTTTCGGGGAATTCCTCGACTAAGCAGGCGGCACCATTGAGCCGTTTGACGGATCGAGAGTTGGAGGTGTTTGAAGAAATCGGGCGAGGAAAAGCAACTCGCGAAGTTGCAGAGATGCTGGGGATCAGCGCGCGCACCGTGGACGCACACCGAGCTCACCTGAAGAAAAAGCTGGGTTTGAAGGACGGTAGCGAATTGGTGCGCTATGCGGTTCGCTGGGTGGAGACTGGGGTTTTGGACTGAAGATATCATCTCAGTATTCACAGATGCGTACTGGATTTCAGTACGATGAATGGCGCGATGCAGTACGGTCATTACCTAGTAGCTACGGATTTACCTAATGCTGTGGTGTTATACGTTCTATGTATGAAACAGGGTTTCACATGGTGGTACTCGCATTGTGTTTTAAGTCTGGAAAATTCAACCTGTCTGCTAAATGAAAAATAATACCATATCCACTGAATCGACTTTGATGTTAGAAGGGCTGCGACGCTCGGCTTTGTTCACGACCTACCAGAAAGCGTTTATAGACGCAACGGGATTGGGAATGATATTGTTGACCTGCCAAGAGATTGAGAAGCATCCTTGTCGTCCTAACGACAGTCGTAATCGATTTTGTTCGATGTTGAATTCGAGTAATCACCTCTGTGATTCTTGTCAGTCTAATCATTGGGAAGAAAAGGTGAAGGGCAATCGTTACAGCCACTGGGAGGCAACTTGTTTTTCGGGGATGAAAATCACAGCCATTCCGATTGTGGTGGGTGAGAACAAGATTGGATACTTACGTGCGGCACCGATTTTGGACAAAGCTCCTAAGGTGAAAAAGATATCGAACTTAGTAACGGAATTGAGTTTAGATGACGAGGCGCAAAAAAATATCGAAGCAGCCTATACACAAATTGAAGCAGTGGATGGTGACAAATACACCTCGATGTTAACTTTACTCTCGATGTTTGCTATTCAGCTATCGGATATGGCAAACCGCATTGCGTTGGAGCAACAACAGGCTGAGCCTAAGGTGATCATTATTGCAAAGCGTTTTATCGGCGAACATTTGGACGAAAAGTTGACTTTGGATCGAGTGTCGCAAGTGGCTGGTGTCAGTTCGTTTTATTTCTGTAAACTTTTCAAACAAACCACGGGGCTATCTTTCACAGAGTATATCAATCGTCGCAGAGTGGAGTGGGCTAAACGCAAATTGCTCACACCAGATACGAGAGTTACCGAAGTGGCATTTGATGTGGGGTATATGTCTTTATCGCAGTTCAACCGTAGTTTTCTGAAATACGCCGGTGAATCGCCCACTCGTTATCGGGAAAGGATTCGTCGCAGTGATCTTGCAGCTGCCGCGGCTGCGTGAAGGTCGATCTTGAGAGGTTTCAAGAGGAGTTGAAAGCTGGAGGGTAGTTTCAAAAGCTTAGAACACCATGAAGCACATGAAGAAAGTGAAGTAGGAAGACAGAAAGTCTATTTTTTTCAATGAAGTTCACCTCTTCATGGTGAACTTCATTTTTTTGATGCAACTTTGAGAAATGGCAGATTTTCACTGTGAACTTCTACCCGGCTGTGGTTAGTTTTGCATTTTGCATGACTATGAAAGCACTGACATTGACGGGATACGGGAAGTTTGAATTCGGTGAGGTGGATGAGCCTATCGTGGGGGAGGGTGAAGTGAAGGTGCGGGTGAGGGCGTGTGGGATTTGCGGCAGTGATGTGCATGGTATGGATGGCAGTTCGGGGCGTCGGATTCCACCTATTATCATGGGGCATGAAGCGGCGGGTGAAATCGTGGAAATGGGGGAGGATGTTGCGGGATGGCAGCTTGGCGATCGAGTGACCTTTGATTCGACGGTTTACTGTGGTGAATGCGAAGCTTGTAAAAAGGGGCAGATCAATTTGTGTCCGGAGCGTAACGTGCTGGGGGTATCTTGTGATGACTACCGCAGACACGGTGCTTTTGCTGAGTTTGTGACGGTTCCTCAACATATCCTTTATGCTGTGCCTGAAGGTTTGTCGTATGAAGAGGCTGCTTTTGCTGAGCCAGTTTCGATCGCGCTGCATGGGGTCAGTAGGTTACCTTTGAAGGAGGGGGATTCTGCGGTGGTGGTAGGAGTGGGTTTGATTGGTTTGTTGGTGGTGCAGGCGCTAAAAATGGCGGGTGCGGGCAAGGTGATCGCGGTGGATGTGGATGAGGGGCGCTTAGCTTTGGCTAAGGAATTGGGTGCGGATGAAGGGATCTTGTCGGATGAAAAAGCGTTGCAGAAAATTCACCGAGCGGTGGGCAATGACGATGGGGCGGATGTGGCAGTGGAGGTGGTGGGTTTTTCCCCGACGATTCAGTTGGCAGTGAACTGTGTGCGCAAAGGTGGGGCGGTAGCCTGTGTGGGGAATTTGCAGGCGGAGGTGCAGTTTCCGCTACAGGCGGTGGTGACGCGTGAGTTGTCTGTGTTTGGTTCTTGCGCATCGGCAGGTGAATATGGCGAGGCAGTGAAGGCGGTTGCTGAGGGGAAGATCAAAGTGAAACCTTTGATGAGTGCGGTAGCGGATTTGCAGGACGGTGGAGATTGGTTCAATCGCCTGCATGCCAGAGAAGCGGGTTTGATGAAGGTGATTTTGAAGCCGTAATCAGTGGAGGCGGAAAGATTGATTTAAGCTGCGCGGGTGAAACGAGTTTTGCGAAAAATGTTAATCATTAAAATAAGATGAAGGATCAGTTGAATTGGGGGATTTTGGGAACAGGAATGATTGCGGACAAATTTGCGTCGCATCTACCACAGTCGAATACGGGAAAATTGGTAGCGGTGGGTTCGCGGAGCCAGCAGTCTGCGACTGTTTTTGCTGCGAAACACGGCGGGTGTGGTCATCAGGGCTACGAGGCTTTGATCGCTGACCCAGACGTACATGTGGTTTATAACTGTCTGCCGAACGGGTTGCATCATGAGTGGTCGATCAAGGCAATGCGAGCGGGTAAACACGTTTTGTGCGAAAAGCCTTTTGCCTTGAACCGTGGTGAGGCTGAGCAGATGTTTGCGGTGGCGGAGGAGACTGGCAAGGTGCTGGTTGAGGCGTTCATGTATCGGGCGCATGCTCGCACTCAGGAGTTGATCAAGAGGGTGCATAGCGGAGAGATTGGCGAGCTGAGGCTGATGCGTTCCAATTTCACTTTTTATCGGGAGCCAAGCATGGATGACGCTCGTTATCATCCGAGTCAAGGAGGCGGAGCGATCATGGATGTTGGCACGTATTGTGTGAATTTTATGCGTCAATTAGCGGGGGCAGAACCGACGGAGATGCATGCCTTGGCACATTTGTATCAGGACGGAGGGGTGGATGATTATGTCGCGGGCACGCTACGTTTTGGAGAGGATTTGTTGGCGACCTTCACTTGTGGAATGACGGTGGAGTCAGATGAGGGGACTTATATTGCGGGCACCAAGGGGACGATCAAGGTGAATGCTTTTTGGTTTTGTGAAGAAGGGTTCATGATCACTAAGGATGGGGTGGAGGAGTGGGTGGAAGTGGAAGAGAAGCGTCCCTTGTATGCGGTGGAAGCGGACTCCTTTGCGGCTACGGTTTTGCAGGGGGAAGCTGCTTGGGTGAGCAAGGAGGATACCCTGGGGAATATGCGAGTGATGGATGCCTTGAGAGCGAGCGCAGGAGTGCCTGTGGAGTGAGATCATTGAGTTGTGGAGGGAAGTTTCTCGGTGTGAGGACCTGTGAGTCGCCATGGCTACACATAAGATGAGTTCTTAAAGGTCTGAGCTCTTAAAATACATTTTAAAGGTCAGACCTCCTATTATTAAAAAGTTGACGTCTGAGATTTTGACTGATAGGCTTTTATCTATGAGGAAGACGCGTGAATTTTTATTGGGGCCGGAGGGGCAGAACAACTACTATCATGTGGTGAGCCGGACGGCGGGGCGGGTTATTCTTTTTGGGGATGATGAGAAGGAGGCG
>JAKISY010000082.1 GCA_021648365.1 Verrucomicrobiales bacterium | reverse complement strand
TCTTTCCGTTGCTTCCCACCCCACCTCGCGGTGACGCAGTTACTTCAAGTTCTCGTCAGCACAACGGCTGCCAACGGCCAAGGTATCTCACCTCGGAAGAGGACGCTGCTTTGCAGCGCACTAGAGTAGGTGTCCCCACCTGCTACTCTGTGCTTCACGGGCAGGAAGCCCATGCTACTGATCCGCCCCAACAATCTTGCCCTGCTCAGGCTGATATTTCTCGTTAGTCGAAAGCGCACCTGTCGGGCAAGCTTCCACCACTTTGTCCGCTACATGCTCTAGCCCTTCCCACAAAGTTTTATCTAGCGACACCCCCGCTTTCACATCAAATCCACGACCCACAAAGGTGAAACCGTAAGTCTCATCTTCCTCCTTGGTGATCTGCACACAGAGACTGCACTTGATGCATTTACCCGACTCATAAACCGCCCCGGCATTCTGGTTGACATGTTCATACTTCGCCCGCTGCTCGCCTTTGAACATCGATTGTTTGGCACCGTATTTGTCACTGTAAATCCGCAACGAACAATCATGCGATGCGCGGCAATCACAGTGCATGCAGCGCTCACCCTCTAACTGCACATCCTCTTTATTGTAACCATCCACCTCAAGGTTCTCTGGAGTCACCCTAGCAATCGGATTAGCTCCCGTCACGAAAATATCGATCTCCCCCTCCTGCAAACGCCCCATCATGTGATTATACATCTCCACAATGCCGTCGATTTTGTCACCATTGGCATATTGACTCGCACAGGCAGCCACATCCTTTGCCGACTGCACACATTTGAGAATCGGCATCTTAGCTTTAGTGATACTACCGGCAGCAAACACCCCGTCGATCTCAGTCATCGCCGTTTTACGGTTCACCTTGATCCCCTTTTTCTCATCAAATGGAATCCCCAAGGCTTCGAGTGCTTCATTGCCCATTTGCCCACAAGTCAATACCACCGCATCGTATTCATTCTGCAAACTCTCAAGAGCTACCCCCTGCCCCAAACTCGCTGTTTGGAAATCAATTCCCATCATCTTGAGAACCTTCACCTCCCCCTCGATGATCCAATCCTGCATCAGGCTCTGATCATAATCCTCCTCAGAGCGAAGGCGCCCCCCCAGTTGCTCTTCTTTTTCAAAAATCACACAGGCATGACCTTCACGCGCAAGGTAATACGAAGTTGCCAAGCCTGTCGCACCCGAACCTATGATAGCGATTTTTTTGCCCGAACTTTCTCGCATAGGAGGAATATAGGGAGTCTCCCGCTTCAAATCCCAATCAGAAATGAATCGTGTCATGTGCTTTATAGAAACTCCGTCATCATACTGCGCACGACGACAGCCTTTCTCACAAGGAGCCGTGCAAAAACGCTCTAATATCGAAGGGATCGCCATGTCCTCACGCACCGTAGCGATGGCATCTTCAAACTGATCGTCCTTGATCTCACGGATCATCTTAGGGATCTCGGAGTGAATCGAGCACAGTCGCTGACAAGGTGCCTCACAGTCACCGACATGCTCACTGAGCAACAGCTCAAGCGTCGATTTGTGATGCGCCATGATCTCGTCACACTGCGTATCGATCTCCATGCCCTCGGCGCACAGCGCAGAACAAGCAGGGTGCGTGCGCCCCGTCGCTTGATCTTTCACCGTGCACATCATGCAGGAGGTGAAATAATCATAGCCGTCCCGATAGCACATGATCGGAATATCAATGCCCGCTTTTTTGGCAGCGTGAAAAATCGTGGTCGCTTCGTCCAGCTCGATTTCCTTATTGTCGATCGTCAATTTCATCGTTTTTATACTTTCTCCAAATCAACAATATGAATCGCATCCACTGGACAAACCTGCAGACAAATATCACAACGCGTGCACAGCGGATCCTGAATCACATGATGGCGGTAAGGGTTCATAGGAATCGCATCGGTCGGACAAAACTGCGCACAACGAGTGCACCCGATACAGGTATCATCGATGTCATAACGAACCAAAGTTACACATTTTTTCGCCGTACAGGTGCCAGCAATATGATCCTCGAACTCCTCGCGGAAATACTTCATGCAGGACAGAACCGGATTGGGCGCGGTCACCCCCAGTCCGCAAAGACTGCCTTCTTTAGTGATGCCTGCCAAGGTCTCCAGTTTTTCCAGATCCCCCTTACGTCCTTTACCCGCACAAAGACGCTCAAGGATCTCCCCCATGCGCTTGGTGCCGATCCGACAATGGGTGCATTTTCCACAAGATTCATCCTGCAAAAAACGCATGAAATAATTGGCGATATCCACCATGCAATCCGTGTCATCGAGCACCACCATCCCGCCCGATCCCATGATCGCGCCGACCTTGCTGATCTCTTCGTAATCTACGGGAGTATCACACAAATGCTCTGGCACACAACCGCCGGACGGACCACCCATCAGCACCGCCTTGAGCTTGCGCCCATTAGGAATGCCGCCACCGATGTCCTCAACGATCTCCCTCAGAGTCATTCCCATCGGCACTTCGATCATGCCACCACGAACCACCTTGCCCGCCAGTGCAAACGTCTTACTGCCCTTGCTTTTCTCCGTTCCAATCGCAGCGAATTTCTCCGCACCATTGCGAATGATCCACGAGATCGAAGCAAAAGTTTCTACATTATTGATCAGCGTCGGCTTGCCCCACAAACCTGATTGCGCAGGAAATGGCGGACGGAATCTAGGCATACCACGCCCCCCTTCAATCGCCGACATCAGTGCGGTTTCCTCGCCACAGACGAAAGCTCCAGCGCCTTCGACCACTTCCAACTTGAGCTTCATTCCCGTGCCGAGAATATTATCACCCAGATAACCACGTTGCTCACACTGCTCGATGGCATTCAAAATACGCTCGGTCGCCAACGGATACTCTGCGCGAATATAAAGCATCCCCTGTTCCGCCCCAATCACATAAGCCGCGATCACCATGCCCTCAATCACGCGGAAGGGAAACGATTCCAAAATCATCCGATCCATGAACGCTCCGGGATCCCCTTCGTCACCGTTGCAAATGATGTATTTGGTTTCATTTTCCTCAATCTTGGTGAACCTCCACTTCATCCCCGTTGGGAAACCTGCACCGCCACGTCCACGTAAACCACTGTCGAGCATCTCCTGGATGATGCCATCTGGATCATTGCCCTCGAGACAAGTCCGCATCGCTTTGAAGCCATCATGCTCGAGGTAATCATCAATGCTCTTAGGATCGAGCACACCCGAGTGCTCCGTCACACAGCGCTGCTGTGGCCCCTCAAAGCGCATGTCCACTTTTGCCCGCACATCCTTAGAAAAACGTGTCGGTGGATCCCAATCTTCATCGGTCAACAAATTCTCCAACAACCCAAACATCGTCGATGTCGTGCGCCTCAACCAATTGGCTGGTTGAAAATGTTTCAATAACAGTCCACGCACATCCGTGACCTTGACTAGACCATAACGATGGCGCCCCTGATTATAAACCGAGACTTCGATCAGTGGCGTTTCAAAAGAAGCCCCACGGCAACCCACCTTCTTGATTTTCACCGGCAGATCCATGGTCTTCACCACATTTTTGAGCTCTTGATAAACCTTAAACGCACCGCCCGCCGTGCAACTCGAGCAAATGCAAATACGCACCTCACCAGAGACATTTTTACGCTCATCCTCATCCTCATCGCCATCACCTGACCTGGCATCCTCCGTCGCCAGAAAATCATCCAGCAATTTAGGAATATTGAAAGCCTCTACTTCTCCGTAAATCGTATCATCCACCTGCACCACAGGCGCCAACATACAACATCCAAGACAGGCAACCTCTTCCACCGTAAATGTATCGTCGGGACTGGTATGCTCACCCTCTCCAACCTTCAAGTGACTACGAAAAGTCTCGTCCAAAACCGATGCGCCGCTCACGTGGCAAGCCGTGCCTATACAAGTTTTAACAATATGCTTGCCTACTGGGTGATGACGAAACTGCGAATAAAAAGTCGAAACCCCGGTGATCGCATCCGGTGTGATTTCGGTGATCTCCGCAATGCGCTCCAAGGCTTTCGGCGGTAGCCAATTCCACTTCTTCTGAATCGCCTGCAACAGAGGGATCAGATGTTTGGCTTCCTTGCCGATCTTCACCACCATTTCATCCACCGCAGTGATATCCACGGGCGGATTCTTTTTATCATCACAAGTTCCTGGACAGGATTCCCCCTCTGCCAGGCTCTTCGCTTCTTTCGCTTCGGTCAAAGTAGCTTGTTCGCTCATGGTCCTATCCGGTAAAGGTTTTTCATCCCGCGTATATAAAGAGTATCCCCCATCGCAGCTGGCGTGCTAACGATCACTTCTCCCAATGCAGGTGCACTCAGCTCTTTGTATTCCGCCCCTGGTTCGAAAATATGCATCAAGCCTAGCCGATCCGCTAAATAGACTTTGCCGTCCGCCAAGATCGGCGAGGCATAAAAACCGTCGTCCGTATCCGCCATCCAAACTTCTTCCCCCGTCTTGGCATTGTAACAAATAATACCACCATCCCCCAAACCACCGATAAAATAGTCTCCCGTCACCAAAGGTGTCGCGATACCAGGAATCATGTCCGAAGTCTCCCACACCACCTCGTGTTTTTTCACATCAATCGCCGCTACTTTGACATAGTCCGCAGCGACATAAATCATCCCGTTCGCATACACTGGCATCGGCGCGATCTCTCCACCTTCCAGACACTCCACCCTCCACAGCTCCTTGCCGTTCTTAGGATCATAAGATACCACCATCGGATCAGCCACCAAAACCACCTCATCGCGTTCACCCGCATTGAATACCAAAGGAGTCGACCACGAAGGACCAAAGTCACGCGCCGTCTGCCAACGTTTTTGCCCCGTAGCCACATCGAGTCCCGTGAAAAAACTGTTCTCTTCACGGTCATACTGTATCAACAGCAGATTTTCATAAACCACCAGCGATGACGAATACCCGTAGGGATTTTCTGGAATACCCAAATTTTTCGCCCACACTTGTTTGCCATCAAAATCAAAAGCAACCAAATCACCATTGGAAAAGATCGCAAACACCCGCACACCGTCTGTCACCATCGTAGCAGCTGCATAGCCGGTATCATCATTGACCTCAGGATTGTCCTCTACAGAGGGCGAACCCGGAACCTTCTCCACCTTTTTGGTCCAGAGAATCTTGCCACTCTCCCGATCGACGCAATAAACCTCCCGTGTTTTTTCATCTGCCCCAGAGAGAAAAATCTTATCCTCCCAAATGATCGGCGAGTTGAACCCTGGCAGCGGTATCTCCGTTTTCCAGCGAATACCCTCGCTCTTCTCGCCATCCCAAGTAGTTGGCAAGCCCTTAGCTTCAGCCAGTCCTGCTCTCGGTCCAAGGAATCCTGGCCAATTTTTCAAACGCTCTTCAGCCGAGGCAGCGGGCTTGGCAGCCACCGCAGGTTTAGTAACCGCCGGCGCATCCTTGCTCGTGCTTGCCACTGCAGCACCCTCCGTTTTTTCTGCAGCGCCTTCCTTCTCCCCTTCCACTAACTCTGCTTCTGACAAATCAAGCGTGCTCTCCCAAGGCAAAGCAATCATCAAAGCGAACCCCACCAACACCAATCCCACCGAAGTGATCGATTTCCTCGCCCATGCAGCCTTCTCCGCCAAGTCCTCTTTGGGGTCACGCGAATCTGGGAAAGGTGGCAAAGCGGTGTAAGCTTCAAGAGACTTGAAAGCAATCACCATCACCAACAAACCGCCTAGTAGCATGTAGATTGCCGTGCGGTTGAAGTGCTGACTGGTGAAAAATGCCCTCCTAGAAATTTGATCCAACTCGCGAATTTCATCACGCAGCGCTTGATCGTTAGGATTAGTTTTGAGTTCCTCGACCAACCGTTGCAAAGCCGGAGAGTGAATCGGGTCGGTCTTTTTCAGGCTAAGATTATTTGCGATCAACAAAGCACAAACTAACAAGGCAAACACACCCGATACCATCGCCACGCCCTTGATAAGCTGATATGGCAGGGACTGGGTGTTTTTTTCATATTCGACAACTCTCATCGTATTTTCTCTTCAAATAAATTCACACAAAATGCGCAGGCTCACACCGCAGCAGGCTTTTTCTCACCTTTCTTGGCAGGATCTCCCTCCCCTTCCGCATCACCTTTCCCGTCTTGTTCGGGCGGAATATAAACAGGATCGCGCAAAGACATCGCCTCATTGTAAGTAGGAGTGCCTGGCATGAAATTCAAGCGATGCATATCATCACTCGGGCAATAAGAACAACATCGACCACAACTGAAACAACTTGGCTTGATCACTTCATAATCCTTCTGCTCTCGCGATACCGACAGCCCAATCAACTTGATACTAAATACCAAGCCAAGGAAACCTCCCAGAACCCAGCCCCCCATATTCATGATCTTGCGAATGCGTATAGCATTGCTCATCAGTTCATCTTCCGACGTCCCCATCGAACGGTAAGTTTGGGTTTCCAAGGTCTCTTCCAGATCAGGATTGATTCTTTCCGCCAACACCTGCTCTGCTAAAAACACGGTATTATTATAACTCGACAAAGGAATCGACATGCGATGCCCAATCCAGCCACCAAGAATAATCATCACCGGCATCATCGCAAAAAGTAGCCCGAGTCGCTTCACCCCTGTCTGGCGATTCTCCCTCGCCAAACCCGTATTAGGTTTCTCAATATAGTCAAAAGGACACGACACCTCACACAAACGACAATCGATACACTTCGACGGCGTGATCGTAAGATGCTTCCAAGCAAAGCGTGACATGAAACCCAACAGCACACCATAAGGACAGAAAAAACGACAATACGGACGAGCGATAAACGTCCCCGCAATCAGAAAACCCGCGCCGAGATAAAGGTAAGGCGCATTGCCGTTGAGACGGAAAAAACCAATGAAGGGGTCGTAGCGACAAATGATAAAACCTGTTTTGGTTGCGGCAAAAAGAATCGCCAAACCCAGATACACATACGGGATCATACTCAACGCCATGGTCAGTTTTTTGGGTAACTGAATCGGCTTGATCACCACCAAATCCTGAATCGCCCCCAACGCACACACCGACGAACAAAACACCCGCCCAAACAATAACGCAAAAACCAGCGGCATCACAAAAAAGATCGTCACCGTCATCGGCACCGCATAGTTGGTATCGAACAAACTCAGCGCCACATTCTGAATCGAGCCAATCGGACACACACACCCCTGTTTGTAAAAACCAAAATAACCCAAGGAAAATACCATCACCCAGAACAAACCACGTCGCGAACGACGTTTCACCGCCAACCACGAAGCTATGCTCAAGACAATGAACAATACCCCCACATCGATCCACTCACGCAAATCGCTGGTCGGCTCCGGCACCGTGGTCAAGGGGAAATCATAACCACTGGTGAACTCCGGTTGTGGGAAGTTCATCACGTCCGCCGCTGGCTCAGCCATCACATTGCCAAGCACCACCAACAAAATAGAAAGCACCGCGAGGTGCTTGGATATGAAAGTCAAAGGCCTCATTTTCTTTTGGGTAAATGAGCCGTTAGAGATAACTCAATCTGTGGCTCCATCGGATAAGCCTGTTTGTGTTTCAGCATATAAGGTTTGTCAGCAGGTAATCGCACCCACGCATCAGACGGACACTGCATCGCAATCGAACAGTTATTGCAGTTCACACACACATCGTGCCTCACTTGCAGATAAAAAGATGCATTGCCAAACATCTCGCAGGGCTGAATACACTTCGCACAACCGATGCAACGATCCTCAAGGATATTGTATTCCCAATAAGGATCCTCGACAAAAACCCGCTCGATCGCATCCGTCGGACACAACTGATTCTCCGCCGCCGAAGTCAACTCCGGAGCTTCTGGCTGAAAATAACCAAAACACAACTGGCAGTACCCACAAATCGAATACGACTGCACACACTTCACCGCCGACGGCGATACCACACAGGAAGTCGAGCAATGTTCGCACTGCACACACTTCATCGGATCGATCTGCCACACCGTATTTTTCTTACGCGCGCCAAAAGCCGTCCAGCCACCTACCACGCCCAACATCAATCCCACAAACGCCCGCATCCCATTTCTGAGAAAAGTGAAGCGGGTGATTTTTTCAGGTTCTTTTACTAACTCAGCCATCTCTATTGAATGTTATTGATTACTGCTTGGAAACATCGAGGCATATCATCCTTTTCGAGTCCCTTAAAATGAGTTTGCCATCGACTAAGACCATCGGCCCCCAGGCATCGTGACCATGTTCTATGACCTCCGCATGCGCGAGTTGTTCATATCCCGTCAGCGATTTTTTGATCATCGTCAGCTCCCCGTGATCATCGAGGATATAAAACACATCGTTTGCCAACAAAAACGGACCCAAACCAAATCTGTTGGTCTTGCCACTGCTCCACACCACCTTACCCTCTGGATTCATGCAGACAAACTGACCACGGCTCGCCGCCGCATCTTTAGGCAGGATAGCATACAGATGCTCTTGAGAAAAAATCGGCGTCTGCTGCTCACAGGCGAACACCGTTTTTTCTAATTCATAAATCGGCTCCGCAACAAACTTATCCCCCTCTTTTTTCAAACCCAACATCATGCTGCCTCCACCGTAACCCACCGTGAGAAAAATCCGATTATCATCGACCTTCACCGGCGAAGGCGAAGTCACCGAATGGGTCCACTTATTCGTCTTCCACAGCAGCGCACCCCGATCACCATCCTCAGCAGATACCCCGATCACCCCGCCGATCGCCATGTAAACATACATTTTTTTACCCATCATCGTCATCGGCATGATCGACGAATGAGACATCTTCCAACCTTCCGAATTAGGCGTCTCCCACAGCACATCACCGGTCTCAAGATCCACCCCCATCATCAAAGCCTTGCCACCCGGCGAAAGGATCGCCGTAGTGCCGTCGATCAGCGGACACTGCCCCGTGTACCACAACGGCACCGTCGTACTGTAGTCCGCCTTCAGGTCAATGCCCCACACAAAATCACCCGTCTCCCGCTTCAAACACACCACATGACAGGCCGGCCCCATCGAAACGATATAATCCTGAGTAATCGCAGGCACCGTCCTAGAATAACCGTGATTTGCCTTAATCGGATTTTTGTAGAAATGACTCCACACCTCCTTGCCATCCTCAAAAGAAAAACAACGCAGCACATCGCCCTTTTTTTCATCATCATAATCACTGATGTAAAAAAGCCCCTGCCATACCGCCGCTCCAGCATAGCCCTCACCAAGGTCGATTTCCCACAACTTCGGCGGCCCTCCCTCCGGCCACGAAGTCGCTAGCGGCACTTTGCTATCGACAATGTTGTTGTAATCTACACCACGAAAATGAGGCCAATTTGCTACCGTCTTGCCCGCTTTACCGTCAAACTTAGTGAACTCCCCTTTCAAATCGACCTTCTCCACCACCTTCGCAGCCTTAGACGAACCAGGCTCTTCCGGCAAAGTGCCCGCCGCACGCTCAGCAGCGTAGTCCGTCAGGCGCTTAGGCGCAGGCACCGACGCAGGGCTTTTGAAAAGTAGAAAGAGAAATCCGCCAGCCATCAGCGACATCATACCGATGATGGCTAAAACTAGTTGTTGTTGTCCAAATCGATCCATGGGGTTTACAAGGGAAAATGCCTTATGCATTCATGTTCCATTGCCCGCCGCCTTCCTCGCGTCATGACAGAGTCCGTCAAGAATTTCTTGTCGGAACAGCAGGCATAAATAATATACACAACAATACGCATCCTGCATGCCGTATTTGCGCCCCCTTTTTTGGATGACAACAGCCGATTTAGGGTGAACATTACCTAGAACTGCTATTGCTGGCTAATATTATGGGAGAGAAATCCGACTTAGGAAGACGTGGATTGTTAGGGGCGGTGCTACTCGGAATGGGTGGCGCAGCTGGATGGGTGGCGCGTAAGTTCCAAAGCCCTAGTCAAATCCGGAAACCAGTGCCTACGGCACTCGACAGTCGTTTTGTATACGACATCAGTAAATTCGAGAACACCGATCCCGAATTATTGCTCTACGATGCGCAAGAGCACATCACCACCGGCTTCGATCGAGTCAAACGCATCGAAGCCATGCCCGACGGCCGTTTTGCGGTGGCAGGTGACAAATCGGTGAAAATTTTCAACGCTGAAGGAAAAGTCGAATCGGAATTCAACATCAACGGCAACCCGCACTGCATGCTGGTCACCCAACAAGGCGAACTTATCGTCGGCACCGCCAAAGAATTCACTGTCTATGATTTTGACGGCAAAGAACAATGGCAGTCCCCCAAGCTCCCGCGACGCACCTACCTGACCTCTATCGCCGTTAGTGAAGGCGCCATCTACCTAGCCGATGGTGGCAATCGCAAAGTGCTCATCTGCGACCGCAAAACTGGCGAAGTGAAAGACCTCTTTGGCGAAAAAGATGAAAGCAAAAACAATCCAGGTTTTGCCGTGCCAAGCCCTTACTTCGACTTAACCGTTGCCGAAGATCAGCAACTCCGGATTGTTAATCCGGGTCGTTTGCGTGTCGAGACCTATTCTCTCGAAGGCGAGTTCAGATCCTCTTGGGGAGGTCCAGGGATGAAAATCGACCGCTTCTGTGGCTGTTGCAATCCCTGCTACTTCACCATGATGCCCAATGGCGACTTCATCACCAGTGAAAAAGGTCTCGCCCGAGTGAACATCTACGACGCCGAAGGCAAATTCAAAGGAGCCGTCGCCGGTCCCGATACCTTGATCGATGACAAAGAACTCGCCAAACGCGCCTGCGGCGATTGCAGCGTCGGTGCAGGTTTTGATGTCGCCATCGAAGCATCTGGACGCGTCTTAGTTCTCGACCCTTTCCGCATGGTCGTGCGCCCCTTCACCCCCAAAACAGAAACCGCTGCAACCGCAGAAACAGCCTAACCCCTTCACCCAAGAAAATTCCCATGAACAACGATAACGACTCTGCCCCCTCAAGCACCACCACTCCCAAAGCTACTGCTCCAGCTCGGCGACAATTTTTTGCCATCGGCATGCGCACCCTCATCATCGGTGGCATTGGCTCCTACGCCATGTCCCAAGAAGCCAAACGCAGACGCCTCGCAGGCGACCCCAACTGCATCGAGCTCAACACCTGCCAAGATTGCGTCGAACTCCCCTCCGGCTGTAAAAAAGACAAAGCCGCCAACTTCCGCGCCGACGTCGATAAGAAAAACGTCTCAGCTTAAAGGTCACCACCAAAGCTGAAATATTTTCTCCCCCATCAGTGTTAATCAGCGCCCATTCAGGCGGCTCAATCAAATGGCTTAGCATCGTGATGCAAATGCGTCTTTCACACAAAGGCATGAAAAAACAAAGTTTTTTAATTCTAAAATCTCCTCTTAATTCGTGTGTTCACGTGAGACTTCCTTGATATTTTAATTTCACTCTCGAATTTAGCGACTCCCATCATAGCTGTCACACTTCCCTCTCCCCCATCAGTGTTAATCAGTGCCCATCAGTGGTTTAAATAAAATCAAAGAAGAGACAGGCACCGCCCCCATCAAATCACCTTCTGGCGAACCAGCCGAGTTAACATCCAAAGCAGCACCGTCGTCCCCAAAAAAGCCAGGCCAGCGCAAATCAAAAAGACCCGATTAGGTGCCATTCCAAACTCAGCGCGAGCAAGCAGAAAAACGAGAGACCCTATCGTACTGCAGGCAAAGGACAGCGCATTGGCAGTTCCTAAAAAGCGCCCGCGTTCGCCATCAGGAGAAAGCTTCTGCAACAAGGCTTGCAACGGGATAATATAAAACCCCGCAAACACCCCAGCCCCAGCAATGAATACCGCCACCATTTTGAATTCAGGTTGCATCACTCCCAACAAAGCAAAAAACACCGTCATGCCAGCCGCGCCTAGAGGAATCAGCTTGGGTTGAATCTTCTTCCTCGACATGAAACCTGCCATCACGCTGCCAATGCCAATAGCAAGACCCATGATGCCCATGAGGTAACTTGCTTTAGTCGCCGTGATCCCCAGCAAATCCTTGTATTCAGGCAAGATCAATAAAGCCATCATGCCTATCATATAAAAAGAAGCCCAGGCAATAGCGACGGTCAGTAAATGCGTTTTACGCATATCCTTCAAAGCTCCAAAATAGATACTAAAAGGATTCCAACAAAATTTAAGCTTAGGATTCATCGCCTTCATTTTAGGCATGAACAAAATCGCGCCCCAACCCAATACTGCCAAAATCAACATCGCAATGGTGGAAGCGCTAGATCCTGACGCCTCACCTCCAGCTCCTTGAAAAGAATCATAGACAGGTCCCGCCAATAAAGTGCCCGTGATCACCGCGATATTGGTCGACATATTGATGAAGCCATTCGCCTGACACAGATCCTTGTCATCCACTAATTCCGGAATCAAACCATATTTAGCAGGACCAAAAAACGCACTTTGAATGGCAAGCAACAGCATAGCACTTAACGCCAACCACAAGTTTCCGAGAAAAAAACCGAGGAAGGCAATCAAGGCAATGCCGATTTCCGCCAACTTGACGATGCGTGATATTTTCTGTTTGCTATAACGATCCGCCAGTTGCCCTGCATACCCAGAAAGCAAAATAAATGGAATAGTAAGGCACAATCCCACATAGGCAGAGCCGCCCTCACCAAGTGGCCCATACCACATACCCCCGCTCGCTACAGAAAACACCAACAGCGTCTTCAGCAAGTTATCATTTGCCGCTCCAAAAAACTGGGCAACCGTGAGACTAAGAAATCCGCGTTTGAGCAAACTGGTATTCATGGATATGGAAACTGACAACTAAGCACGACAACGCCTAGTGTCGAATGTAAGTATTTCCATAGCAAATGAAGATTCGTAAAAAGGTAGTCTAATCAAATTTCAGTAGCCCCCTTTTTTCGAGAAACTCTTTCCCACAGAGAATCATGGGCGAATCATAAACTGGAACTTTATACTCCACACCCTTTCCAACATTTTTGATGTTTGATTCTGGCAATTGATAAACCATCCCTGTTCTAACATCTACCAACACAGGAGATTTAATTTTAGCCCGCTGTATTGTTAGTAAAAAATCCCGTGTTGCTAGGCTTTTAGAAGGTGGATTTTTCGAATTCCAATAAGCAACAACGGAAAGATTATTATTTTCACCCACAAAAGCATAAACAACTGAATTGCTGTCCACCTTAATCGATAAAGCTTCAGGGTCAGTTGCCTTAAGCGAACTATCAAAAAGCGATGTCAGGTTTTGGTATGCGTAATACGATTGCTTGGCGTAAACAACGTTCATGTTTTTATCGACTTTGAGTTTACCCTTTGTATTAAGTTTATCACCAAGATAACTGAAGTCGGAAATCGTGAACAAGCTAAACCTTATACCCCGACCGATATGAGACAATGCCCGCCTTAAGTCCCATTTTGCCTGCGTCAGTTCCGTGTAGGGACGTTTCCAGTCCGCCTCAGTGGATGGACAACCGGTTTCCCCCTGGAAAGCAACAATCCGCTCATCATATTGTTTTAGTAAATCAATAAGCTCCTGTGTCTTTTTTAAATCAGCATCCGGGTTTTTGGGGTAGCCATGGAACGAGACCTTGTCGATCAAGTGAAGCTTCCCTTTTTCTTTCATGCTATCTAGAAACCCTCTAACAAACTCGGTAGCCCCAGGAAAAGTCAAAGCTAAAGCAATGATTTTCCCCTCAGGCTGGACTTCTCGGATGACCTCGGCTGTGCGGATAAAAAAAACGGCATACTCTTCTGCGGTTGAGCCTTTATATATGTGGTGGTCAATTTCATTCCAAATCTCCCACTCAAAATTCCGTGTGCGGAAATGATTCACCAAAGTGCGCACGTATTTATCCCAAGCCTGCAAAGCTACCTCCGAAGTAGGAATACTGCTCGAAGACTGCATATCTCCACCGCCTCCATAAATAGAATTACCATAAACAATATTGATCCATGGCTGAATACTGCGCCCGCGACAATCATCAATGACTGTATCAAGCCATGCAAAATCATATACCCCTTTCTGCTTTTCGGTTTTAGCCCATCCACTCTGAAATCGAGCATGTTTAACTCCCAAGTCCCCCAGATACTCCTTGTAGCTATCATAGTTGACAAAATCGCGATCCAGCACTTCGCAGCCAATACCCAAATACGACTCTTTGATTTCAGATGCTTTGAGGGTTTTTATTTTTCCTATATTCTCAAGCTTTATGCCTGATTTTAAAATAGGGGTTTGTGCGTTTGTTGCAATTACAGCAAAAAACATCAGCGCTATTATTAATACATTTTTTTTCATACCTTCTATTTTAGAGTGATTTGACTGGGAGTATCGCTTCTAGTCACAGGCAAACCGATGCCATTATGTATGAACTAGGCAACTTCGAAGGTATTTTGGACAATCTTTTAGAGAGATTACCTATATCCGCTCATATCGGATGGGAGGAATATGGGAACATAGCAACAGCGCAACCAGACAGGCGGGGCCAAATATTCACGGTTCCCATGTAGTGTTACCCATTTATTTTATTTCCAAGCTCCTTATCTATCAGCTTCGTCAAGGTTTCGGCGGGCAGCCTTCGCCAAGACCACGGCTTGCCAGCCGTAGCCTTGGCGAACTCAATCCTCATCTTCCCAAAGATGCCTCTTCGAAAAAGCTCTACCTGATCCGCTTTTCAAATATAATTCAAAAGCCGCCGCGCGCACTCGACTTTTGAATGCTACGTAAACTTCCAGCTCCCAAGGCTTGAATTTAGATGTGTGCAAAGCTCCTCCCTCATTGTGCTTCTTTAATCTTGCCTTCAAGTCAGATGTCATACCGACGTAGGTCTGACTTGGGTTTGCTACACTTCGCATGAGATAAACGTAATGCATCACATTCTCTTGTTTCAATAGCCCTCCTTCGCCAAGGCTACGGCGGGCAGCCTTCGCCAAGACCACGGCTTGCCAGCCGTAGCCTTGGCGAAGGCTGGAGGTGAGGGGAGTCGAACCCCTGTCCTAATAACCATCTGCACGAACGTCTACATGAATATTCGGTCTTTTAATCTAGGAAAGCCGACTTCGGCCGACAGAATGCGAACTCTCCGATTGCCCTGTAACCTCTCGTTAGTTAGCCCGGACACCCGGCCTTCTAACCAGTCTACTCTTTTTGCACCGTTCACCTCAGTAGACATCGGGTAAATGGCGGACAACTTAATTAAGCTGCCAATGCAAGTTCAGGTTCTTCGTTTGCTTTTATTTGTTTTAATCGGCTTTTTACGAGGCCAACCGATCAACCTCGACATGCAGTCCGTGTTTCAAACTATCAGTCGAAACCAAGACACCCCCAGTCGCCCAGAGCTAGAAAAACCATTACAGTTTTTCTAGTACGAGACCAAACTAATCTACATTGGGAAAAAATCAAGCCCGTTGTGAATCCCCGCTTCAAATCTACTCAAACGTAGCCCCACAGTAGCGCCCCAAAACCCTCTATGGAGGGGCTCGCTCCTGCGTGCCTTCCGGAGCCCGCCTCCTGACCATTCGACAGCCCCCGTAGAGAGCTGTCGCCTATCAACTTTTGCCAGCCTACTGCCCCTATTCTAGTAAGGTCTTCGATTTTGATTCTCCTGATCAAAATTGCAATAATATTCTCCAGCCCCTTTTTTCTTTTCTAAAAAAAGCAAGTTTTCTCGCGCGGGAAAACAAAGGATAATGAGAAAATTAAGCGCGATCTCCCGAAAATGCATGTGGCAAAGTTGGCTTGGCGGATTTATGATTATTTACCAGTCTTCAAGGTGTTTATTAAGGCAATATCAGAGCTTCGCTCGTAGGCAAGTCGTAGGCCTTGAATTAGGGGGTTTTTAGAATCAGAGGATATCACCGTCCCCTGCCTTCTCCCCGCGAAGCATGGTCTTCGTTTTCGATTCTCAGGATCAAGATTGCAAGAATATTTCCCTGCCCCCTACGACTCTCTGCGATCTCAATCGATGCTTGTGCAAGTAGGCAGCACCTTGGAAACTATCCCTGCAGTGTCAGGCGGCGCCCATTCCCCGACCGTCTCACCCGGACGAAACTCGTATCCCAGATCCCGATACCATCCGATCAACCAGCCCAGCTTGTCCGCTGTCTCGGGAACCAGATTACCCTGAATCTTCCCGGCACCATGCTTGCTCATCTCTTGTTCGAAGCGATCGAGAAGTTGTTTTCCGAATCCATTACCTCGAATCTGAATTTTCCTCTTACACATGCCAAGGAATCCACCCGGAACCACGATTTCATTCTCCAGGGCAATATCCCCCAGAAAGCAAATCCCGCCCTCTTCGATGCTCCCCTTCGCTTGGCCGATCCACCTAGCAGGCTTGGATCCGTAGTAGGCAGTGATAACAAGTAGTGAATCCGCCCAGTTTGGCTCAAGGTTGAGTGAGTCGTTCATATCAGGCCAAGGTTAGTCTTCGGTAGTTGCCAGCGCATCCTCAACGCCCCGAAATTCCTCTAGTGCGACTTCGAGACTCTCAATAATCTCGGCAGCGAGTTCGGCTGGCGGAGGCAGGTTCTCAGTGTCTTCAAGAGACTCATCTTTTAGCCAGAAAATGTCGAGGTTGGCTTTGTCTCTCGCGACGATCTGTTCGTAGGTGAATTTCTTAAAATGGTCGGTCTCCTTGCGCTTCGCGGGTTTGCCGGGCTGGTAAACTTTGATGAAGTCTACCAGGTCTTTGGTAGAGAGAGGCTTGGTTTTTAGGGTGAAGTGCTGGTTGGTACGGAGGTCGTAGATCCAGAGGTCTTTGGTCCAGGGCTTTTCGCTGGCGGCTTTGCGCTCGAAGAACAGCACGTTGGCTTTGACTCCCTGCGCATAAAAGAGGCCTGTGGGAAGGCGCAGCAGGGTGTGGACGTTGCAGCGCTTGAGCAGCTCGCGGCGGATGGTTTCGCCGGCTCCGCCTTCGAAGAGCACGTTGTCGGGTAGGACGACCGCCGCGCTGCCGCCGATCTTGAGTTCACTGACGATGTGCTGGAGGAAGTTGAGCTGTTTGTTGCTGGTGGTCGCCCAGAATTCGTCGCGCTCGTATTCCTGTTTCTCGGTGCTGATCTTGCCGTCGTCACCGACGATGGTGTAACCTCCTTTTTTGCCGAAAGGCGGGTTGGCGAGGATCATGTCGAACTTCTTGCCACTGGGCTGGGCTAGGGCGTCAGCGCGGTCGACGGGTGGAATCTCAATGGTCTCAACAATCGGCTTTCCCTTTTTGTCCTTTTTCCCAGTCTGGATTTCAACGAATTGGCTCTGAATGCCGTGCAGGTAGAGGTTCATCGCACACAGACTGACGACACCGGGCACGATGTCGGTGCCGCGCAGGGCCTCGGTCTTGAGGTGCTCGACTTGTGGTTTGTTGAGCTTGTTGTTGTCGCTGATGAAGTCGTGGGCGGCGAGCAGGAAGCCGCCGGTGCCGCAGGCGGGGTCGCCGATGACTTGGCCGGGGTTCGGGACCATGACGTCGACGATGGCGCGGATCAGCGGGCGCGGGGTGAAGTATTGGCCGGCGCCCTTGTCGGAGGAACTGGCGGTCTTTTCGAGCAGACCTTCGTAGATGGTGCCCTTGATGTCGACGTCCATGCCGGACCAATCCTCGTCGGCAATCATCTTGATGACGCGCTGGAGATCGGAGGGGTTGGAAATTTTGTTCTGGGCCTTGCGGAAGATGATGCCGACCAGGCCGGGCTCTTTGCCGAGAGTATCGAGGGTGTGGCGGTAGTGGATTTCGAGGTCGTCGCCGCTCTTACTCGAAAGCTCGAACCAGGCAAATTTTTGCGGGATGGGGTTGTCGAAGCCCAGCTCGGTCATCTCGTCGGCGAGTTTTAGAAACAACAGATAGGTGATTTGTTCGACGTAGTCGCCGTAACCGACCCCTGCATTTTTGAGGACGTGGGCGTAGTTCCAGACTTTGGAGACAATAGAAGATGAGTCGGGCATAATGATTATAATTCAAGTTTATCAGTGGCCAAAAGTGCTGAAAAAAGCGTAGTTTTGGCCACTTATAGGGTTCATTGGAAAAGTTGATCCGTGGTGATTTGATTGCTTACAAGCTCTTTAGAATACTTGTTTTCAGTCACGCCGTGGGTTGTAAGAAATGTGAGAAACAAGTTTTTCCTTGTTTTAGTGACGCCACGAAATGTGCCTATTTTGTTGCGTAGGTTTTTGGCATAGCTACTGGTGATTGAGAAGGGTGACTTTGAGAATTTTATCTCCAGTAGATTGATACTGTTATCGGGACGATCGATTAATAAATCGATTTGGGCACCTTCCGGCCAGGTCGCATTTTTCCGATGCGCCCAACTGTGAGCGGTGATCTGGACGCCTCCGATTTTTAAGGCATTCTGTATTTGCTCGATGTGTTTGAATGCCAGCGCCTCAAGGGCGTATCCGCTCCAAGCTCTCCATGCGGAAGTTTCGGTGTTAAAAAAGCCGTTCTGCCCCGCCATCCCTTTGCCCTCGATCCACTTAAGGTAGAAGAGTGAGTATTCGTCTGTCAGACGGTAAACCGCTCCACTCCTTTTACCTCCGAAGGGTTCGTGCACGGTGATGAAGCTCGCTTCTTCCAATTCAAAAAGTGTCCGGCTGAGTCGCCCTCCTGATTTGTAGGCTTTCATGAGCTGGGTGCGTGTGCACCCTTGAGGATGCTTGGCCAGTTCTTTGACTATATCCAAGTGCCGTTCGGGATTGTCGAAAAGCGATCCATAGAGGTTCGAAAATTCATTCTGCAGTCGGCCCTGTTTGCTAAAGCAGATCTCTTTGATTGCTTGGGCGGCGGGCTGACCGGGCTCGATGTCTTTGAGATACATGGGGATACCACCCATGACCATCGCCAGAGTGATGATGTCGTAGCGCGTCAGGGAGACATGGTTCGATTTCAAGTAGACCTCGATCTCGGCTAGCTTGAACGGCTCGAGCCGCATGGGCGGTGCGGTGATGCGGTTATGCAGGCCTCCCTTGTCATTGATCACGTTTTTGACAATCCAGGAGGCGGCTGATCCGCTGATAATGAGGATGTAGCGTGAATCCCGGGAAAGAAAGGTGTTCCAAAAATGGTCGAGAGCTTTCTTGAAGCCAGAGCGATGACTATCCAACCAAGGGATCTCATCTAAAAAAATGACACGCTTCTTTTTACTCCGCAGTTTCTCCAAATGCTGTCGAAGCTGCTTGAAGGCCTCCGACCAGCTGGGAGCGACGGTTTGATCCGCCCTGGTTCGTCGTTCCAATTCTTCTTGGAAATAGGCCAACTGCTCGTTGAGTTTGCCCTGTTGCAGGCCTGTTAATTCAAAACAAATTTCCTTTTTAAAGTGCTCCCGAATGAGGAAGGTTTTACCGACTCGTCGTCTCCCATAGATAGCAAAAAACTCTGCTGACTTACTTTGCAGCAGTCTGTCCAGCTGTTGGCGTTCTTTTTTACGAGCGATGAAATTCATTTATTGGTGGCCAAAACTAGGGTAAAACAGCTCATTTTGGCCACTTTAAATTTTCGAATTATCGTTGTTAGAGCTCTTACTACTCAGCTCGGACCAGGCAAAAGCGTCGGGGATGGGATTGCGTGCCCGTCCGTAGCCCTTGGGCGAAGGCGGGTCGAAGCCCAGCTCGGTCATCTCGTCGGCCAATTTTAGAAAGAGCAGATAGGTGATTTGCTCCACATAGTCCCCATACCCAACGCCTGCATTTTTCAATACGTGGGCGCCTGTCCGCCGTAGCTCGCAGAGCGAAGGAGGGTAGTTCCAGCCTGTCCGCCGTAGCTTTGGCAAAGGAGGGACTTTGGAGACGATGGCGGCGGAGGAATCGTTGGACATAAGGAAGGAGGTTTAACCCGAAAATGAGCAGAATCGAAAATCAACTGCAGCTATCGACATTACTCGACTCCAAGAGGTGCTGTTGATGGCTCCTCCTGTGTAACTCGAACTGGTGGATTGTGAAGGTGAGTCCTATATGTTGTCGCTTTCGAAGTGCTCAAAAGACACTCATCAAACTCTTCCGGTGAGAGGATTTCCGCTAGTTTTAGAACTGACAGTACCGAGCTGACTTGGAAACTTCCATTGACCTGTCCATTTTCCACAGCCGAGATTATCCGTCTGGTAAAGTCCTTCGAAAATGCCTTCGCGTTGGGAATGATCAGATCTTCTCCAAGTGTGTTTGCTTGGTCGAAACTGAGAGCCGACTCGTAGCTCGAAACAATGTATTCGAGAATCTCGCCAGGAATATCCTTTGATCTTGCCCTGTAAACTTCGCAAATTTCCTTCATGCGTGCAATAGCAGCGGGGTCCTTCGTTATCTTCTCCAATAGAACCGAGACACTATCGTGAATCAATTCGACGGCAGTAATCGAGGGGAACAGCGATGCCGTTTCGCTTCCTGGCAGATTTTCTACGAAGTGCCTGATTTTGACCCTTGCCGCATCATCAAGACATTCCTGGAGTTCAGGCAGGAGCTCAAGTAGCTTAACTAATCGAGGAAACTCTGTGTCGGCAGTCTTTGAAAGGTGCCCAGGCAGCCACGTCTCTAGCTCCTTTAATACGACAGCAGGAGGAAGCCGTT
>JAKISY010000081.1 GCA_021648365.1 Verrucomicrobiales bacterium | reverse complement strand
AGAGAGGAAGAGAAGAGTCTCCTTAGAGGAGTAAAACACTGACCGGAGAGCCGTGTGCGGGAGATCCGCACGCACGGTTCGGAGGGAGGGGCGGCGCAAATCAATGCGTCGTTCCTACCCCTATCATGGTGAGGTTCGTGACGGGGAGAGAGTAGTGTGGGTGTCCTCACCCGCCGCGAGCTGTGGTATGCGGGTTGGAAGCCCGCACTACGTGGTGAGGTTCGTGACAGGGGAGAGAGTAGTGTGGGTGTCCTCACCCGCCGTGAGCTGTGGTATGCGGGTTGGGACGGGGGCTAGGCTAGGCAGGTGAAAATATTAAATTAGGATCTGGACAAGTTTCAGCATAAATCTAATGATTCGAGAATGGCGTCGCATTTCACATTGCAAGCTCCACCGGGTTTTCGTGGTTTGAATAATGATGAGGAGATTGTTTGTTATCGGCGTCATTTGCCTCATTGGAAGCAATCTGGAGCGACCTATTTTGTCACTTTTAGATTGGCAGATTCGTTGCCTCGAATTCGATTAGATGAACTCCGGTTATTGCGCGAAAAGAGTTTTCGGGATGCAACAGGAGGACAGGATGGGCAAGGGAAGGAAGAAGCGGAGAGATTGCTTTTTATTACGACTGAACGATTTCTAGATCAAGGAATGGGAGATTGCCCATTAAGGGAACCTAGATTGAGAGCTGAATTGCTGGAGGCTTTGCATTTCGCAGATGGGGAGCGTTATGAGTTATTTAGTTATGTGATTATGCCTAACCACGTTCATTTATTGCTATCTCCATTCGAGGGCTACGATTTATCTAGAGTATTAAGAGATTGCAAACGTTATTCAGCACGCAATATAAATGAGAGTAGGGGGCAAAGAGGCAAATTATGGCAAGCTGAAAGCTATGATCGCATTGTGAGGGATGCGGAACATTTATGGAGGTGTTTGCAGTATATCGGCAAAAATGCAAACAAAGCAGGTTTAGTGGATGGGGATTATTGCAGATGGGTGAGGCCTGAGTGGGAGCAATTGGGATGGGGGTTTTTGGATTGATGAGAAGTGAAAAGTAGCGTGGGTGTCCTCACCCGCCGTGAGCTGTGGTATGCGGGTTGGAAGCCCGCACTACGTGGTGTGGTTCGTGACGGGGGAAGTGGTGCGGGTGTCATTTCGGCTGTCTTGACTTCGTCTCGGCTGTGGTTAATATCTTCTACCCTATTTGCTTACTATGAAAAACTACCTAGTCACCGTCTTCAGCTTGCTGCTTTTTTCTACCGCTCTTTTTGCCCAAGAGAAAAAATACAATGTGCTGTTCATCATTTCTGATGACCTCACTGCCACTGCTCTTTCTTGTTATGGCAATACGGTTTGTAAGACACCGAATATCGATGCCTTGGCGGCGCGTGGCACCCGTTTCACTCAGGCATATTGTCAGGCGACTTATTGTGGACCTTCGCGGGCATCTTTCATGTCGGGGTATTATCCGCATGCGACGGGGGTGATGGGCTATAAAAACCCGCGACCGCAGATCGGGGATCGGGCGACGTGGTCGCAGCATTTCAAAAATAACGGTTATTATTCGGCGCGGGTGAGCAAGATTTACCACATGGGGGTGCCGGGGGGGATTGAATACAAAGAGGGGCGTGATCCAGATTTTTACAATGGAGCGGATGATGCTCTGTCGTGGACCGAACGTTTTAACAGTCCCGGACCAGAGTGGATGGCGCCAGGGGATGGCGAGAATTTGGAAAACAATCCTGACGGCACTAAGCCGCTGGTGGGCAGGAATACGATGGTGGTGGTCGAGGCTGACGGTGACGACATGGTTCACTCAGATGGCAAAACGGCGCTGAAGGCGGCTCAATTGATCGAGCAGCATAAAGAGCAACCTTTTTGGTTAGGGGTAGGGTTTGTGCGACCGCATGTGCCTTTTGTCGCGCCTCGTTCTTATTACGAGCCCTATTTGCCTTACAGCAAATTGAAGCTGCCCGAACAGGTGGAGGGAGATTGGGATGACATCCCCAAGGCGGGTATCAACTACAAAAACAACAAGAACATGAAGTTGGATATCCGCCGTCAAAAAAAAGCGTTGGGAGCTTATTATGCTTCGGTGTCTTTCATGGATGCGCAAGTGGGCAAGGTGATGGCGGCTTTGAAAAAATCGGGCTTGGAGGATGAGACCATTGTGATTTTCACCTCGGATCATGGTTACCATTTGGATGAACATGAGTTTTGGGAAAAGGTCAGCTTGCGTGACGAATCTTCGGGCGTGCCTTTGATCATCAGTGTGCCGGGTAAAAAGCCAGCGGTGTGCGATTCTTTTGTCGAGCTGTTGGACTTGTATCCTACGCTTTCCAAGCTGTGCGGACTGGAGGTGCCGAAGAACATCCAAGGCAAGGATATATCTGCGATGTTAGACGACCCGACGGTTGAAGTTCGCGAGGCGGCTTTTTGTGTGGCGCCGATGCGCAAGGGGTTTTTGTTGCGTGATAAAAAGTGGTCTTACATCCAGTATGGGGAGGATGCCAAGCAGGGCATCGAGTTGTTTGACATGATGCAAGACCCTAAACAGTTCACCAATCTCGCCAAAGATCCGCAGCATCAGAGCGTGGTCGAGAGTTTCAAGGCGAAGTTGGCGAAGAAGCTGGAAGAGGTGCGGGCGAATGATCTGGATTTGGGCGCGCAGTGAGGTGGGCGATCCGCAGATTTCTGACTACTGCAACGTTTCAAAGATCAGCAGCCGTCCGATGAAAGGAAGGTAGCGGCAGCGAAATATTTGTTTTTTGCTGGGTTTCGAAGCGATCACATTTAGAGCTCGTTTGGTGTCCTTGCGAATCAGACGGACTTTTGTTTTTTCGTTATCGGCTGCGAGAAAGATGAGTGAGTCGACTAGCAGTGGGCGGGTTCTGGCGCCGTGTTGTTGTAGTCCATAAGTGGGGGATTTTTTAGAAAAATCTATATTAGCAATGGTGCCGCGTATTTCTTTGGGTCCGGTGAAAGGTAATATAGAAGCGATAGCACTCAGGAGGCAAGAAGGAATGCCGAGAGGCTCAACATCGGTTGAGTCGATGTTGTTATCAAATCTTTCGATTTAACAAATGATGGAGGGCTTGTTAGCATGATTCGCAACACAAGTTTTGTTATGAGGTTGATACGATTATTTAAAAGAGATCTGGCTAAAGAAATGGGAGGGTGGGTCGATAAGGATTTGATCAGCCGAGATCAAGCGCAGTCTATTTGTCATGAATATGGGGTGGACTACGGTGCGGGCGCGGATCATTCGCTTGGCTACCGCTTGTTGGTTTCGATGGGCTATCTTTTTATCGGGGTGGCGGTGATTATATTGATAGGTGCCAACTGGGAAGACCTTCCCCGGGAGTTACGTTTGGGTGGGCTGATAGGACTTACCTTAGCCACCCAGCTTTGGGCTTTGCGTTGTTATCATAGGGGCAAAGAATCCAGTGCGATCGGATTGTTTTTTTTGGGAAATCTATTTTATGGAGCATCGATTATCCTGGTGGCGCAGATATATCATCTTGGTGAGCACATTCCCAATGAAGTGTTTTGGTGGGCTCTGGGCTGTCTGCCTTTTGGAGTCTTGTTGCGCAACAGTTGGTTGACCTTATTCAGTTGCGTATTGGCTATGGTGTGGTTTTTCATGGAGTTGAGCTGGGGTTCCTTTCCATTATTGATGCCGGTCTTTATTCTCGCTGCGGTCTATGTTTTGATCAAAGGCAAAACAAGTGCGCTGTTGTTCATGGCGGTTGTGGGAAGTATAGGTCTGTGGGTGGAGGCTTTGCTGGCAAGGTTGTGGGGTAGCGGCTTGCGTGATTTCGACCTGCATGCTGAGCATTTATTTGTCAGTGTGGCGCTGTTTATTTTTGCCTATGCGTTCAGTCTTTGGCTGCATTCGCGCGAAAGTGAAAAAGCTAAAGATTATGGGGTGATGTTATCCCTTTGGGCACTGCGCTTTGGTTTGGTGTTGATGTTGGTATTGAGTTTTAGTGCGCCGTGGGATGAACTCATCAGTGCGGAATGGAATCACTTGCCGTCGATGGCAGGAATAGTCGCTGCGTTGATGGGGGTGGCTTTGTGGATTGGATGGAAAACGAGGAAGCTGCAGGTGCTGGTGCCGATAGTTATATTTTCCACGTTGTCGATGGCTTCGGTGATTTACCCAGTTTATTATGACTCGGCTGTTTACTTTCAGGTGGTGTATAACTTGATCTTGGTGGCTTTTGCTATCGCTCTCATTGTGCGGGGGATCAATCATGGTGTTTCACACTATTTTTTCCTCGGAGTGGCGACCATTCTGCTGGTGGCTTTGATGAGGTATGTTGATTTGATTGGTGAATACATTGGTGGGGCGGTGTTGTTCATGGTGCTGGCAGCCTTGCTGCTGGGAGCGGCGAGGTATTGGAAGGTGCAACAATTTAAAGAGATGAAATTATGAAACGATCAGTAATAATAGGATTGGGGCTTGCCATTGCGATGCAAGTGGTAGTGGTGGCGGGGATGCTGGGAAATGCGGCGTTGCCACTTTGGCTTGGCAAAGAAATACGGGTCAAGACGGTGCCACGTGATCCGAGGTCATTGTTTCGCGGCAACTATGCTCGCTTGGATTATGAAATTGGAAGATTGCACAAAGATGAGCTGAAGGCTGGGGTAAGCTTCAGATCAGGAGAGGTGGTTTATGTGAGTCTGCAAAAGGATGAAAATGGGATTTACGGTTATAAAGCGGTATCTTCAGAGCGGCCTGATGAAGGTGTTTTTTTGCGTGGGCGGGTAGAGCGCCACTATAATGATCTCGAGATTGAGTATGGGATCGAGGCGTTTTTTGCACCCAAGGAAAAAGCACTGAAATTGGAAAGAGATTTGAGCAAGGGGGGAGTAGCTATTCTCATGGTGATGGATAATGGCAGGGTGGCTTTGAAGGATGTAGTGGCACCATCACAATACAAAAAAACGAAACTATGATCATGGGGATGTTTGTTGCACGATTTGTCGGAAGAGTAATGATGGCGGTGAACTTTTAAATTGTGATATTTTTCATTGCCTAGTGGGGGAACGTTTGTAGGTTTATATTTCTGTGACAGAAGTTTAACTTAGAAAAAAATTATGAGCAAAATCGTACCTACTATCAGTTCTGGAACTGCCGGACCACTTGGCGTTCTTCACCTTCCTCGTCTTTGGCAGAAGGCATCTTTGGATGCTGCGGGCAAACTTCACGGAGATTATCCTGCTGCGGGAGCTGGTTATGATCAGATGGTGTTGGATGCGTTGGGCATCGATCGTGAAGAGTTTCTCAATTACATCAGCAGTGTGAAGCCTAGCTATATTCAGTTGGAGAATTGGATCCTTGAGCAAAAGGGTGGTTCTTTGGACCAAGCTAAAGTCGCCGAATTGAATGCTGGGGTGACGGGATATATCCATGAGGATGTGACGCGAGCGCAGATTTTAGAAGCTGTGGGTCGTCCGGATGATGGTTCGATCAAAGATGCTGTGAACCTGAATAATCTCGATGATTGGCAGATTTTCTATGCGGAGGAAATCGCGGGGTAAACTTTAGTTTTTGGAGGCGGGTTTCTTGCCTCTGAAACTTTTTGAAACCGAGTCTCAATGAGACTCGGTTTTTTTGTTTGCTATGGGTAACTATTCAGGTCTATGCGGACAGTTTTAAAAGAATTTTAACCACGGATTACACGGATTTACACGGATAAGAGAAGGAATAATTTAATTTAATTCAGATTTAGAAAAAATTTCCCATCACTCTGCCTCTCATCACTTAAAACAACCGCCTATACAAAGCATTCCCTACGCGAAAATCCTCGGTTAAACTCTGAAGGGGAGTGCTTGTAGATCTGAAATCACCTGAAGAGTTACTGCTGTGGTTTGGTAATGGCGGTCGAGAATAGAGCCTGCGCGACCTTTGCGGAAAATACTTTCAATCGCTTCGCCTCACATCATTGACGGGAGGAGTAGCTGAGTTGGGTTTTTTGAGGTTCAAAATCGGGTAAGGATTGGCGGGCGGACCAGCGGCGGAATTGCCAGGATCTCCAATCACTGTTGGCGAGGTGCAATTTCTCGTTTTGGCTGATGGCATGTAAGTGTTGATTAGCTTGTTGTGCGATGTGGCCAAAATGAGATTTGTCATTGGCTATTTTTTTAAGGGTGGGCCAGGCGGGTGGGCCGAGTTCGATGAGGTAGTCGAGGTCGATGGGGTGCCGTTGGCTGTTGGCTAAGCGTGATTGCTGATAGTTGTAGCGGGCGACAAAGGCGTGGTCGTTGAGGGTTTGTAGGCAAAAGAACAGGAGGAAAATGGCGAGCAGGTTGCTGTTGAGTAACCAAGAAAACCTTCGCTGTTGATGGATTTTGATCGCGAGTAAAACAAAACCTATCACAACGAGAGCGAGGAAAAAAGCAACGTAGAGTCGTAGCAGGGAGAGGTGGTAGGTGTCCACGTAGAGCTTCAGTCTCAGGAGGACGCTGGTGACGAGTAGTAGGTTTTGGGCGATCCACAGGTGGGCGAGTAGTTTTTGTCCAGAGGCTTTGGTGACTTGCGGGTCTTGCTGGAAGAGCACCAGCAAGACTCCAGCGGCTAGAGCGACGCAGGCGATCAGGTTGTAAACGCCGTGATGCACGTAGGCACTGAAATTAACGCCAGCGGGTAGCTGGGTCTCTAACCAAAGATAGATCACATCGCTGGTATTGGCGGTGAAGAAGATCACGTTGACGGCGATGAGCAGCAGTCGTGTGCTCCAGATGCTGGCGTTCAGGTCTGCGGGTGCTGCCCAGGCTTGAGGAAGTTTTTTTGCGATCCTTGCGAGATCAGAGGAAAGCGGGGATTGGCTCAGCAGGGTGAGGGATAAACAAGCGGCGGTAATCCAGAATAGGATTCGTGGTAGCGAGGGTAGCTGGATGGTGGCGAGCCAGTCGCACAGTTGGGTGATGAGGGTGTGGATCTGATTGCCGATGAGGGCGTTACCTTGTGAGAATAAAATGAGAAAGGTGATGGTGAGCAAAACAGCAGGCAGGGCGATCATCGAGTATCGGCGAAGATTGAGTAGTTTGCTTGCGAAGGTGGTTTGAGGCTTAGCTTGAGTGCTATTAGTCAAGCTGCGTTTGAGATTGAAGTAGGCGAGGTAAAGGTTGAGCATGCCGAATAAGCCTTCGAGCGCGCGGCGCCAGTAGGGGGCGATATGGCGGTGAAGAAAGTGACCCGAGGCGTAGCTGGTGAGTAAGAACAAGATGAGCCAATTGGAGAAGGAGTTCTCGATGGCGGCTTGCAGTGCGGTAACGGTCATCAGTGTGTAGAGCAGCAGATCTTTCCAGTCGGTAGGTTTGCTCGGACGATTCCAGCGCAGGGCGCCCCAAATCAGGGCGAACAGGAGCGTGATGCTGATGCCGAGCGAGAAGCCGAAACTGAGCAAATCGGCGGCAATGGTGAGTAGCAGGATGGAGGTGAGCAGTTGCCATGGGCAAGTTGAGTTGGCTGCCTTTGCTTGCGGGTGGAGAGGGTCTTTAGCTCGGTGGTCTGGAAGTAGTAGTGGTAGCTTCATGCTTTTACTCTGAGGGAGCTATGTGAAAATAGGGTGAAGCTTGTGTGAAAAAACGATGAAAAAAGAATGGTGTAAGCAGGCTGGTGGCGATGGCTCTCTGGACTTGTTTTTCAAATGACTGCGTTTAGAATGCGGGCATGAAAATAAGTTCTCTATTTTTGGCGCTTGGCGTTGCAGCTAGTTTTGGGGTTTTGTCACTTGCTGCCGAGGCGGCTCCGAAAGTGAAATTGCAAGTGATCTATGAAGATCTGAAGGTGGAGCGCCCGATCAGTGTGGTGGTGGCTCCGGACGGCAGTGGACGCCAGTTTTTGGTCGAACAGACGGGGAGGATCAAGATCATGCCTGCGGATGGGAAAGGTGGCGAGGCAGGGCTGTTGTTGGATTTGTCGGATCGCAAAATGGCGGAAAAAGATTTTGAAGAGGGGTTGTTGGGCTTGGCTTTTCATCCAAAGTTCAAAGAGAATGGAAGATTCTATGTGAGTTATTCTCAGCAGGGACCGAAACGGACGAGGATCAGTGAGTTCACGGCGGTGGACGGCAAAAAAGCGGATGCGAAGAGTGAGCGAATTTTAATGGAAATACAGCAACCGGAATGGAATCACAATTCGGGTAATCTCCTATTTGGGCCGAAGGACGGCTTACTCTATATCTGTGTGGGGGACGGGGGATTCAAAAACGGGATTTTCATGTTGCCACAGAAGTTGACTCGTTGGAATGGTAAGGTGCTGAGGATCGATGTGGATGGCAAATCCCCAGGGCGCGAGTATGGAATCCCTAATGATAATCCTTTTGTGGATGTTCCTAACGCTTGTCCAGAGATTTATGCTTTTGGTTTTCGTAATCCTTGGGGTTCGTGGATCGATCCAGTGACGGGCATTTTTTGGTTGGCCGACGTGGGGGAGGCTTTGTGGGAGGAGATCGATTGGGTTGAGAGGGGTGGCAATCATGGATGGGAATACATGGAGGGAACGCACGAACTGACTTTCCGTCGGGAGTTGATGGCTTTGCTGGGGAAGAAGCCCAACCCTCCACGCGGCACGCAGTTTGTCGAGCCGGTGTTTGAGTATTCTCATGCGGAGGGTTTGAGCATCACGGGTGGCTTTGTTTATCGTGGGAAAAAGATGCCTGAATTGCAGGGCTATTATATCTACGGTGATTGGAAATACGGCACGGTGTGGGGACTCAAGTTAGATGAAAAGACCAAAAAGGTGATTGAGAATGTGGTGCTGTTCAAACCAGAGAACAATGCTGAGGAGAAGTATAATTGGACAGCTTTTTGTGAGGACAAAGATGGGGAGGTTTTGTTGTTGAATTGGGATGGTAGGATTTTCAGGATGGCGGGGGAGTGAATTGTGGAGTGGCTTTGTGGGCTGTGGTTTTGGGAGAAGAGGACAGGTTGAAAACCTGTCTTACATTGTGAAACAGCTTTGTAAGCTGTTCGCTTGGAGGAGGACAGGTTAAAAACCTGTCTCACATTAATATGACGCATTAGAGCGAGGCGTTGCCTCGACCTAGCAGGAAGGTGTTTTTTGGTAAATTTGCTTCGATGGGGTTTTGACGGATGTAGTGACGGTAATGCTGCAAGTGATCGATACTGCGAACGATGTGGTCGAAATTTTCATCCATCCATAGGGATGTGCCAGTATTGCCAAGAATACGATTGATCTCTCTTGCGCTGTGTCGTTTCCATGAATGTAGGATGCTTGATAAAGAAAACTTCTCTATAGGGCAGACGAGTAAGTGAACATGGTTGGGCATGATGACATATTCATCGAGATGGTAGCGTTGACTGTCGAAAAAATGTAGGGAAGTTTTGACGAGGGATGAAAGGTCATTATTTTTCAGGACACAGTTACCGTATCCATTGTCGAGAAGGGCTTCGAGTTTCTCTGAGAACAAGTTGTGGTAGATATGTTGATCACTTTTTGGCAGGCTGCCAATTTCTTCAGGAGACGTTAGCCCATGCGAGCGAAGCCATGTAAGGCGTTCTTGTTTAAGTAGGTCTCGGTTGCTGCGAGGTAGGCTGTCAGCGAGGCGGAAGGTGACAAAATAAGTGCGATCTGATTGAACCCAGTGAGGGAGGTTACGGCGGCTTCGCTGGGTTTCACTTTCGGGGTTGAACGCTTCGAAGGGCATGGGTGAATGTATCATAATTGAGTGGAACGTTCAATTTTACAGTGTGAAACAGCTTTGTAAGCTGGTTTTTAAAAGAGGAGGACAGGTTGGAAACCTGTTGCACATTAAAAAAATCGCATTTTTTTGTGAAATATGCCCTGATGAATTGGAGGTTTTGGCTATTACCTTGTGAAGAGCAATGATGTCGGAAGAAAAAAACAGTGTTAGTGAGGAGGAGTTTGTGATGTTGATCACTCGGCATCAGGCTGCGTTGACGGGTTTTTTGTGCAGTTTACTGGGCAATCGCACGGCGGGGGACGAGGTGCTGCAGGAGACTAATTTGGTGCTGTGGAAAAAACGGGAGGATTTCGAGAGCGGGAGTAATTTCAAAGCGTGGGCTTTCAAGATAGCGAGGTTTCAGAGTTTGGCTTTTTTGAAACGAGAAAAACGGCGTCCAGAGTTTACTTTTGATGAGGAGGTGCTCGAAAAATTAGCGTGCGAGGCGGAGCAGGTTTTTGGGGTCAATGATGACCGCGAGCAGGCTTTGGACATTTGTTTAGAAAAGCTACCTGCGGAGGATCGTGAGCTGATCAAGGAGCATTATTTTAGCGGTGTGTCGATGGCTGATCATGCCGAGCAGGCGGGTCGTTCGATTGGGGCGTTGCGGCAGGTGTTGTACCGTATCCGCAACAGTCTGCGGTTGTGCATAGGTCAAAATATGAGATCACAGGGGGTGGAGGTATGACAACAGTGGATCGAGAAGAGGTCATCATTTTGACTGAGGCGCTGATGGATGGTTCGATCGATGCGGAGCAGTTTGCTGTTCTTGAAGCTTGGTTGAAAAAGGATCCAGCGGCACGAGCTTTGTACCTGGAGCATTGTTCGGTGGATGCATTGTTGCGTTGGAGGTGGCAGGGAGAGGCGGAGCAGTTGGTGGTGCCAGCAAATAAGGTGGTGAGCTTTCCTGCTAGTCGCAGTGTGATTAAGGTGGCTTTGGCGGTGGCGGCTGTGATTGCCTTGTTGTTGAGTCTGCCGATGTTTTTGAAAGATCAAAGCGGTGTGCAGGTTTTTGCCACGGTGACTGCGCAGCAGGATGCACAGTGGCGGGTGGTGAGCGGTGAGGATGATGGGCTGGGGATGAAAACTTTATTGGTAACGAAAGGTTCGTTGCAGGTGGATTTTGTCAGTGGAGCGCAAGCGGTGCTGTTCGCACCGTCCTTGTTTGAGGTGAGCGGTGAGAACGCGGCGGTGTTGGAGTGGGGAAAGGGAAGTTTCTTGGTGCCAAAACAAGCGGTGGGTTATACGGTGGGCACGCCTTGGGGCAAGGTGATCGATTTGGGCACTGCTTTTGATCTGACGGTGAGCAATGACGGACTCGCTGAAGTATCGGTGACGGAAGGTCGAGTGCGGGTGGTGTCGAAGGGGGAACAGCGCGAGCTGGGCTTGGGGGATAGCCTAAGCATGACTCGTTCAGGTTTAGGAGACGGTGAACAGAGGGGCGTAGATATGGGAGCGGTGAGCGATTATGGGAAAATGATCCGCGCTGCGAAGCCAGTTGCCTATTGGCCTTTTGATGGTGAGGTGGGAGATTTGATCACTGAAAAAGGAGTGGTGAAATTGGTACCAGGCCCTCGTCCTCCAGAGTTTAAGTTGTTTGCAGCAAACAATACGGCGGCATTTTTCGGGGATGGCGGTATTTTGAGGAAACAGGATCTCGGTGGTGATAGTGGCTTTGATTTTGATAATGGAGACGAGATTAGCATCGAAGCGTGGGTGAATCCTGAGCGGCAAGTGAAAGAGGGCGGGATTGTGTATATCGTGGGCAAAGGGCGGACGAATAATCTGAGCTTCCTCAAGGATAATCAGAATTTTTCCCTGCGCTTGTGGAGAAAAAATGGTCAGATGAAAGCGAGTTTTTTGTTTCGCAGTGCTCCCGATGGAGATTGGGAAGGGGATTACCATCGCTGGACGGCTCTGCGTGGATTTGTTGCTGGAGATGGATGGCATCACATCGCGGTTAGTTACCGGTATGGAGATCCTGATAGTATTCGGACTTATCAGGATGGTGAACTGGTGGTGGGCGAGTGGGATATGGGAGGGGCAACGACTCGCCGCCCAGTGGTGGATGATGATGAACTTTGGTTGGGATCGGCTCAAGGGGGTAGGACGGGAAATAAATTTACGGGCATGGTAGATGAGGTGGCTATCTATCGTCAAATCCTGACTGAGCAAGAGATTGCAGCGCGGGTGCAGCGGGGGAAATAGGATCTTAATATTTAACAACAAAAAAACCTTATGAAAATACAAAGCATTATTATCTTGGGACTGAGCGTGGCGGCAGGCTGTTTGTCGGCTGCTGAGAAAAAGGCAGTGAATTATCATCAGCGGGTGCGCAGTGAACTACCTGTGGCACATTGGTCTTTTGAGGGGCAACAACCGCAATTGGGTGAGCTGCAAGGAAAAGTGAGCCTTGGTCAAAAGGGGCCAGACAAGCAAGATTCCAAAATACTACATGAAGGCAACAAGGCGGCTAAATTTGAAGCTTCTAAGGGCGGTAGCTTTGTGAGGCTAAAAGATCCTGGAGCAGGCAGTCAGTTTGATTTTGACAATGGAGATCCGATCACCATTGAAGCTTGGGTGAAGCCTGATAAAAGTGGTGGAGCTATGGTGATTTTGAGCAAAGGTCGCACGGGTAATCCTGGTGTATCTGGCAGTAATCAGAACTATGCTTTTCGCTTAGTCGGTGGTGGTAAAAAATATAAGCTAGGCTTTTTGTTTCGCAGCCGTAAGGATAAAGACAAAGCGGAAGGCTGGCATCGTTGGACTTCTACGGAGCAATTGATTCCAGATGGTCGTTGGCATCATGTGGCGATGACTTATACTTTTGGAAAACCGGAGAGCATCCTGGGTTTCATCGATGGTGAAGCGACTGAGGGGAAATGGGGCATGGATGGGGCGACGACCAGAGCACCAGTGGTGGATGATGACGAGCTATGGGTGGGATCGGCTCAAAAGGGGGCTGAGAGTGCTAGTTACAAAGGTTTGCTTGATGAGGTGGCTTTGTATCGACGTGCATTCTCCGAAGCTCAAGTGGCGAGTCGTTACTCGGTGGAACCCTACAAGCCTATAGTAGATCGAGCTACCTTGAAAGCTGGAAAAGTGAAGGTGGAGCTGGTTGAAAACCTTAATAAAAACAAAGGTTGGCCGAAAACTTTTCCATCAGCTTCGGTGCAGTACGATGACGATGCCTTTGCCTTTTTTCAAATCCCTCACAAATACAATGAGAAGGGCTTGCGAGCAACTTGGAAAACTCCATTGCTGTTGCGAGCGAGTGCTGAGGTGACCTTGAAGGCTGGGGAAAATCGCATTTTGTTGAGAACTCGCGGAGCGGGGCGCTTGTGGATGGATGGTAAAATAATAGCTGAAACAGATTTTGCTAAAACTGCTGGAGGTGCCCACAATGATGTGATGGAGATGCCTAAAGCGGTGGCGGCAAATCTTCGCCGTATGGCGATGGGGGATCGTCAGCAGTTGGTGACGATTAAGGGGGATGGGAAAGTTCACCTTTTTGTATTGGAGATGATCATAGGTAGCGGTGGGCGTCGTCCGACTACGGGTGAGACCACCGTGAGTATTTCCAATGGCTCTGCTAACTTGCAAATAATGAGTCCTTCTCCGCAGTTTAAGATGCAATTAGGTGATGCGGGTTGGGATCAGTTTCGCCGTGAAAGAGAAGATTATTATAGCGATATTGATACGAAAAAACGTCGTGCTCAAAAGGGCAATCATCAAGACTATTGGGATCGTCGTCATGAATTGGCTAAGCAGGTCATCGCTAAAAAGAAAAAAGTGACATTGGGAAAAAAGGTTGGAAAATTTCCGATCAATAATGACATTGATCGCTTTCTGGCAGTGAAGTGGACCAAAGCGATGAAGGGGGCTGTGAAAAAAGCCAGTGCGGATGCGGTGGATTACATCAAGGATGTGAAGCCGATATTGGCGGATCAGTGCTTCCGTTGTCACGCTAAAAAAACTAAGGGCGGCTTGCGCTTGGATGATCGGGTGGCGGCTTTGAAGGGTGGGGATTCGGAGTATCCAGCATTTGTGCCTGGCAAACCTGAAAAAAGCTTTTTGATGGAGTTGATCGACCCCGAAACTGCTGGGGATGATGTGATGCCGCCTAAGGGAGATCCTTTGGATATCAAACAGCGAAAGATTTTGGAAAAATGGATTGCTCAAGGGGCTGACTATTCAGCGGGCAGTGTAAAAATCGAACTGACTGAGAATACCACTGATCTCGAGTTTTTGCGCCGCGTTAGTCTGGATACGATAGGTTTGATTCCTTCGGCAGATGAAGTCGATGCGTATTTGAAAATCCCAGAAGCTAAACGTCGCAGTCAAGCTATTGATCGTCTATTGCAGGATGACCGTTGGGCGGATCACTGGACCTCCTATTGGCAGGATGTATTGGCTGAGAATCCTAACATCTTAAAAGGGAAATTGAATAATACTGGAGCGTTCCGTTTTTGGATTCACGAATCGTTGCAAGATAACTTGCCAATGGATCGTTTTGTATCCGAGTTGGTAATGATGGAGGGTGGCTTGATGGAGGGTGGACCTGCTGGGTTTGCAATGGCATCACAAAACGATGCTCCGATGGCAGCTAAGACTCACGTTTTGGGCACTGCCTTTCTAGGTATAGAGATGAAGTGTGCGCGTTGTCACGACTCGCCGTATCATGATACCACACAGGCGCAGTTGTTTCAGATGGCAGCGATGCTGAATCGAGGAACTTTGGCTGTGCCAAAAACTTCGACGGTGCCTGCTTCGACATTCACTGGACGCAAGCCCTTGATCGTATCGGCTCTGAAACCTGGGGAGAAGATAGATCCGGCTTGGGACTTTTCTGATGTGATAAAGGAGAAAACACTCGATGCATGGGTGCTCTCCGACGCTAAAGATTCGCGTGAGCGTCTGGCGGCTTTGATCACATCACCGCACAACGAGCGCTTTGCTCAAGTGTTGGTGAATCGGATGTGGAAAAAATTGATGGGAGTCGGATTTGTCGAGCCCGTTGATGATTTTGAAGCGACTGCGCCAATCTATCCTGAATTGTTGAATTGGTTAGCTGACGAATTTGTCGCTAGTGGTTACAATTTGAAAAGCTTGACTCGATTGATCCTGAGTTCCAAGGCTTACCAGAGAAAGTCAAGGTTGTTGAAGTCGGGAGAAGCGCCCAACTTTACAGCTCCTGTGCAGCGTCGCATGGAGGCGGAGCAGCTAGTCGATTCACTGTTGGTCGCTGCGGGTAAAGTGATGGATGTCGAAGAGTTAACCTTTGATGCCGATGGCACGCAGAAGGCAAAAGTGATGATCAGCCTAGGTTATCCACGTCGATCTTGGGAGTTCACCTCACTCTCTAATGAGCGAGATCGCCCAAGTTTGGCATTGCCTAAGGCTCAGGCTGTGGTCGATGTGCTGAAGGATTTTGGCTGGACGGGAGCGCGTCAGGGGCCTCATTCTGTAAGAGAGGCTGAGGCAAATGTGAGGCAGCCTGCTATTGTGGCAAACGGAGCTTTAGGTAAAAAAGTAACGACCTTGAGTGATAACAGCGAAGTGACTGAGTTGTTGGTGAAAGGGGATCTGAGTGTGGAGGAGTTGATCGATGCGGTGTTCTTACGAGTATTGACCCGTGAGCCTTCTGCTGATGAGCGTGAGCTTTATGTCGAATTATTGACAGAAGGCTTTGAGCAGCGCGTGATCCCTGAAAAACAACGCAAGGCACCGGTAGTAAGGAAGTCCCTGCCTCGTGTATCATGGTCGAACCACTTGTCGCCGGAAGCCAACAGCATTATGATCGAGTTGGAGAAACAGGCAAAAGAAGGTGATCCCCCGTCAGTGAAGTTACGCACGGAGTGGCGTGAGAGAATGGAAGACATGTTGTGGGCGATGATGAATTCCCCAGAGTTTATTTTCCTACCATAAGTATTCATAAAACATAACTTAAAGATTAATTTGTAAATAAATATAAAATCATGCAACGAAGAAATTTTATTAAAACGGCAGGATTGGGAGGAATGGCAATGGCCGGCATGCCACATTTGATGGGTGCCGAAGGAGGAGCATCTATTCCGGTGACTTTCCCTAAGGGGAAAGTTGAGCACTGTATTCACATTTGGTTAGGTGGCGGTGCGGCGCAAGTTGATACTTGGGATCCCAAGGCTATGGGTGATGCTAAGGCGGCAAAAAAGAAGCCAGGTTCGTATTACAAAGCAATCGATACTGCGGTGCCAGGAGTGCAGGTGTGTGAACACTTGAGTCGTTGTGCAGGGTTGATGGATCGCATGACTGCGGTTAGAACGGTGAACCACGATGTGATCGATGAACACGCGGCAGCGGTGAACCGGATGCACACGGGGCGTCCAGTGAGTGGCACGACCGTTTACCCATCACTGGGATCGGTAGTAGCTCACGAGCGTGGGTCGGTGGCTGATGATGTGCCAGCCTATGTGGTGATTGGCTACCCGAGTTCGTCTCGAGCGCCTGGGTTTTTAGGGTCTAAAGCAGGCTTTTTGTATTTGTTGGATACGGACTCTGGGCCTGCTGGATTCAAACGTCCTGACGGTATCACCTTGGACCGTCACTTGCGTCGTAGTTCTTTGCTGAGGAAGATGCGCGAGCAAGCCGGCACTCAACGCGGTGAACTGGTGGTGAAAGAATACGATGCGGCGATCGAAGAAAGTCAGCGCTTGTCGGGTGATAAATTCATGAAGGTCTTTGATCTTAAAAATGAAGATGCCAATTTAAGAGAATCTTTTGGTGGTGAATTTGGGCAGCGTTGTTTATTAGCGCGTCGTTTGATTCAGCGCGGAGTGAGGTTTATCGAAGTGGCGCATAATCTGAATTTTGTCAACGGCACTGGATGGGATACGCATAATCAGGGGCAGTTGAATCAGCATGTGTTGATCGAGGAGCTGGATCGTGCTTTGTCGACTATGATCTTAGATTTGGAAAAACACAAATTGTTGGATAAAACCCTGATCGTGGTGAATACCGAGTTTGGGCGTCCTGCAGCTTTTGATGGTGGCGGCGGTCGTGGTCATCAGAGTTCGGCATTCTCAGTATTGTTGGCAGGAGGAGGTCTGAATCACATGGGGGCGTATGGAGTGACCGATGAACTCTCGAAAAAGGCGGTCGAAAACCCAGTGAGTGTGCCAGATTTGTTTGCTACCATCCATGCTTCGATGGGGATCAATCCAGCCAAGGAGTTGCACGACGGTGATCGACCAGTGCCGATCACGGATATGGGCAAGCCGATTGAGGCACTGTTGACTTAGGGGCAGATAGTGGAGACACTGTCTGGGTGTGGGAGTATTATTCAGAAAGAGTAGCGCTGGGTGCGCTTGTTATCATCATCGCCGAAGTATTGGCGGTGATCAGTATCGCGCACGCCATCATGAGGGTGCGCACTTCCCAAGGCACTTGGGCGTGGACGTTTGCCTTGCTTGCGATGCCTTGGCTAGCGGTGCCGCTGTATTGGGTATTTGGTCGACGCACTTTTAATGGTTACAAACAAAGCTTGAGAAAAGCTCAGCGGGAGCACGGTGAATTATTGCAACAAGCGCTCGATGGAATAACGGCGCATCGATCCCCTTTGGTGAGCGATTTCCACGAATACGGTGCGGTGCTGGAAAAGCTAAGCCGTCATCGTTTTACCAAGGGGAATCAGGTAAATTTGTTGATTGATGGCGATGCTACTTTTGCAGCGATTTTTGATGAGATAGAGGCGGCAAAAAATTATGTCTTAGTGCAGTTTTTTATTATCAAGGATGATGCGTTGGGCAATGAGTTAAAAGATAGGCTATTAAAAAAAGCAGCCGAGGGCGTGCGGGTGTTTGTGCTCTATGACGAGGTGGGTAGTCACCAGTTGAAACATCGACAGTATAAATCTGAACTGAGAGCGGGAGGAATTCAAGTGACTGAGTTTCAGACCACGCGAGGCAAGAGTAATCGCTTTCAGGTGAATTTCCGCAATCATCGAAAAATCGTGGTGGTCGATGGTCGCAGCGCTTTTGTTGGCGGGCATAATGTGGGGGATGAATACATGGGCAGAAGTGAGCGCTTTGGGCATTGGCGGGATACTCATGTGAGAATTGTCGGGCCTGCAGCTTTGAGCTGTCAGTTGATATTTCTATCCGATTGGTATTGGGCGGTGCGAGAGATCCCGGACTTGAACTGGAAGTTGTCTGTGAATGAGAGGGAAGAGGGTGAGAGCATGATGGTCTTACCGCTACCTACTGGCCCGATTGATGAAGCTGAGGGCGGCACCTTGTTTGTATTAAATACGATCAATCGTGCTAAGCAGCGGTTATGGATAGCTAGCCCGTATTTTGTGCCAGATGAATCGGTTAGTAATGCGCTGCGCTTGGCGGCAATGCGGGGGGTAGATGTGCGCATCATGATTCCTGAAAAGCCTGATCACAAAATGGTGTATTTGGCAGCCTTTTCATATTTAGAGGCGATGTCAAAAGCGGGGGTGAAAATGTATCGCTACGACAAAGGTTTTTTGCATCAGAAGGTGATGCTGGCAGATGATCACTTGGCATCGGTAGGCACGGTGAACATCGACAACCGTTCGCTGCGATTAAATTTCGAGCTAAGTATAGTAGTAATGGATGGTGATTTCTGTAAGCAGGTCGAAAAAATGTTAGAACAAGATTTTCGATCATGCTACGCCATCGATGGAACGGATTACACTTGTCGTAGCTTGCCTTTCAGGGTGGTGGTGAGAGTGGCGAGGATGTTTGCGCCGGTGCTGTGAGGAAGGCTGTATCAGAGAGGAAAGAATTTGAACCACAGCCGCAGCGTAGCAAGACAGCTGGAGGAAAATATCGGAAGGCAAATAAGAAAGAGTCTTTTAGATTTAAGAGCTGTTTAAGATGAAAAAAAGTCGTACAACTGATTACATTGTTTTGTCTGTTTAATTGTTTTGGTTGCGGCAGTTTGCCAGAGTCAGAGTTTTAATAGGTCAGGCCTGTTATAAATACTCGCAGACGCAGGCGCAGAGGAAGAAGTTTACATGGATAAACGGGATGGACAGGATAAGAGGGATGAAAAATAGTGAGAGATTGGCGAGTGATGAGCGGAGATTAGTGATGTGAAGAAAGGGGAACGGGATTTTCACCATGAAGAGCATGGAGGACATGAAGTGGGGAGGAGTTGGATAGGATGGGGGGCAATGAATGGGAAAAGTGGACATGGATGGGAAGTGTTGCTTACGCAGAGGCGTGAAGGGATTTCTTAACCAAAAAAATCTTCTTCATGAACTTCATGCCGTTGCCTCCGGCTGTCTACGCTACGCTTCGGCTCATGGTGGATGTTTTCTTCTCTTCCTTTGCGTCTTTGGACGCTGCGCTCGACCTTCCAGGTCGCCTGTCTCCATCCTGCGCAAGCTTGGATTCCGGCTGCGGCTTGTCCACGCCATAGCTGAGCGAAGCGGGCGTGAGTTTAATCTTTGTACAGCGTAGTTCTCGCTGATTTAAAGTCTAGATAAATCCTTGCAAATTAAAAGCTAACATTTTAATATGCGAGGATGATTGAGCGGGATAAGTATCAAAAAACGTTACAGGCACTTAACAGACAAGCGGCGGTAGCCCTTATAGGTCCGCGGCAAGTAGGTAAGACGACCTTGGCTCTTGATATTGCGGAAGGCAGGGAATCTGTTTACCTTGATCTTGAAGCTCTTGAGGATCGAGAAAAACTTAGGAACCCGGTTTTATTTCTTACCCAAAACGAGAATAAATTGGTGATTCTTGATGAAATCCATCGCATGCCTGAAATATTCCAAACCTTGCGTGGACTGATTGACCAAGGTCGTCGTAAAGGTTTGCGGACGGGGCGCTTTCTTGTTTTGGGGTCTGCATCTATAGAGTTGTTGCGTCAATCGGGTGAGACCCTTGCGGGTCGAATTGAATATATTGATATGGAACCTTTGAGCATTTTGGAGACGAGCACGAAAGATGATTTTAACTGCACCGCATTATGGGTGCGTGGCGGATTCCCTGATAGTTATCTAGCAGCAAATGATGAAGACAGCTATGTTTTTAGGCGTAACTTTATTCGTACTTATTTGGAAAGAGATGTGGCGCAATTCGGCCCTCGAATAGCCGCTGAAACACTTGAGCGCTTATGGATGATGTTAGCACATAGTCAGGGGCAGTCATTGAATGCATCCAAATTGGCTGGAAGTCTGTCCGTTTCTGCGCCCACGGTAAGTAGTTACATAGATCTTTTGTGCGATCTTTTATTGGTTCGACGTTTGCCTCCTCTACATGTCAATACAAAAAAACGTATCGTAAAAGCGCCTCGCGTTTATGTGCGTGATAGCGGCATAACTCATGCATTGTTAAACCTCGCCGACTACAATCAGCTGGCTGGACATCCTGTGTTTGGATCGAGTTGGGAAGGTTTTGTTATTGAAAATTTGCTCACAGTTGCGCCGGAAAGAACCCGAGCTAGTTTCTATCGAACTTCTGCGGGTGCAGAAATTGATTTGATACTGGAATTTTCTGGCGGGAAAAAGTGGGCGATCGAGATCAAGAGCGGCTTAGCTCCTAAGCTCGGTAAAGGGTTTCATCACGCTATTGAAGACATAAAGCCTGATCGTAGTTTTGTAGTTTATGCGGGGGAGGAGCGTTATCCTGTGACAAAAAAAACCGAGGCTATCAGTTTGATGGGTCTGGCTCAGATGTTGAAAGAAACGTAGCGGGAGAAGTTTGAAGGGTGAAGGGCGAAGCTGAGTAGAAACTTCTTAACCAAAAATCTTCTTTATGAACTTCATGTGGTTGCCTCCGGCTGTCTACGCTACGCTTCGGCTCATGGTGGATGTTTTTTCTTCTCTTCCTTTGCGTCTTTGGACGCTGCGCTCGACCTTCCAGGTCGCCTGTCTCCATCCTGAGCAAGCTTGGATTCCGGCTGCGGCTTGAGCGAAGCGGGCGGGAGAGGGTTTTGTTTTGCGATCAAAGTGTAAAAAAAAAGCG
>JAKISY010000080.1 GCA_021648365.1 Verrucomicrobiales bacterium | reverse complement strand
CACAAGCGGCTTGGAGAAATCGATAGCGAATTGGTGAATCACTTCGGAAAGCCGGATGCGGGAGAACCGCACGTCCGGTTTGATGAGGGGGATGGCTCCAAGTCGGAGCCGTCCCTACTCTACAAATCTTTATGACTATTCAAACATCAATCCTGAAGCCAACGCTCACTCCCGGTCAGGCGTTCGGATGACTCAAGCGTTCTCCTCAAAAATGATTGACTTGCACCGATTTGGTGCCATAATGGCACCATGAGCCTTACGTTAAAAGATGTGCTCTCTGATTTACATACGTGTGATAAGAAGGTTTTGAGAGCGTGTCCCGAGATGGCTATATTACCAAAATAAGGGAAGGCATAGATTCAGGGAAGTTGCATCACTACAGTTTTCTACGCGCAAGACTTCCTACAGAATTAAAGCGGATGGTGCTCTTTATTATTTCCCATTAGAGGGTGAAGTGGAAAATATCTCAATGGCACCGAACAAAACGACGTAGATTAAGCTGCCTCCCTTCGACTGGCTAGCACTCAAGCGCAATACCACGAGGAACTGATTTCATGCTTAAACCCGATGCGGCGAAAATAATGACCTTCAAGTCACCGGAAGATCTGAGTAAGTGGCTTCAATCGAACCATACTTTCGAAAGCGAGCTTTGGGTGAAGATTTTCAAAAAGGGATCGGGTGTCGTGAGTGTGAACTGGAATGAAGTTGTGATTGAGTCACTGTGCTGGGGCTGGATCGACGGCATCAAGAAATCGCTCGGAGATCACGCCTACCTGCAACGTATCACACCAAGAAAGCCTCGAAGCAATTGGTCGAAGAGAAATACGGAACATATCGAGCGTCTGATAATTGAAGGGCGGATGCAAGAGTCGGGACTTGTGCCTGTTCGTGCAGCGAAAGCGGACGGTCGTTGGGAGAACGCCTATTCGGTTAGTAAGATGAAGGTGCCAGCGGATTTTTTAGCCGCTCTGGATGACAGACCGGAAGCGAAACGCTTCTATGAGACACTAACTAAAGCCAATCGCTATTCAATTGCGCAGGGGTTGGAGTCCGCAAAGAAGTCAGAAACTAGGCAGAGGAGGTTTGAAAAATTCATGGAAATGCTAATCTGTGAAGAGAAGCCGGACTTAGGTTCCAAGAAAGGTAAAAAAACAAAAAACAATAGGCAGGCATTGGAGGTCAGGGAGATACCTTTTATAAACCAGGAGAACCATCACTAGGGGGGTGGTGAGATCCATCAGGTCGCCAAGCCGTATTCCGCTGCTGACTTCTGATTTCAGGAATACTGGCAGGATGTGGGAAAAGGCGTAAGCGAGGGCGAAATACAACAGCCAAGAGGTGAAAACTGGGTTTGGTGTCTTGAGCTGCTTGGTGTTTTTCATGATTCTGCAGGGCTTGAAAGCAAGGGGTGGGGTTATAGAGTGTTAATCCCGATAGGCGTTGAATTAAATCTACTTTTCTTGCAGCTTCTATTGAAACGGATGGTTCCATTTTTGTAACTATTGGCGCTGCCTATCTACTCCCGTGGGCGTGGGATTCGCTTCAGGTGAGGTGTGCCTACACTATAGATGGCAGCCGAAGCGGCCGCCCTACAATTTTGCTTCCATCTTCAATTGAGTTTATTGAAGGGCAGGTGCTTTGGGTTAGTCGGATAGACTGTGTGGTGCGAAAGCTGCGTCGAGCCGCAGCACTCCAAAAAGAATTGGTGATATTGGGATGGATGCTGCTTTATTGCGGGACTGTTTATGAAAAAAATCTCACTTTCTTTTTTAGTTTTACTGGTTGTTGCTTTTGCCATCGGTGGTTTGCGGGCTCAAGATTGGCCGATGTGGAGGTATGATGCGCATCGCTCGGCGGCGAGTCCGCATGACTTGCCTGCAGACTTGCATTTGCAATGGAGCCGTGAATTACCTGCTGTGCGTGCTGCGTGGCCGAATGAAAATCGGCTTCATTTTGATACGGCCTATCATCCTGTGGTGCTCAATAAAATTCTCTATCTGGGTTCGCCCAATGATTCTTCGCTGACGGCGTATGATACAGAAACAGGACAAGAGTTATGGAAATACTACACCGACGGTCCAGTTCGCCTGGCGCCGGTGGCTGCAAATGGGAAAGTTTATTTGGGTTCGGACGATGGTTACCTTTATTGTCTAGATGCGTCCAGTGGCGAGCAGGTGTGGAAATTTCGTGCAGCGCCTGCGGATCGTCCCGAGAAGCTGCATTTGGGGAATAATCGGCTGATCTCCTATTGGCCGGTGCGTGGCGGACCGGTGATCAGTAAAGATGGCAAAACTTTGTATTTGGCATCTGGTGTTTGGCCGTCTTTGGGGATTTTTATTCATTCGCTCAATGCGGAAACGGGCAAGGTGAACTGGACCAATAACAATACGCATTTTTTGCCTGAGACACGTATTGACCACAATTACCTAGAGGAGTCCGCGTTGTCTCCGCAGGGGCATATGTTGATCGCTAAAGGCTACCTGATCATCCCTAATGGACGTTCGATGCCGGCGCGGATTGATTTGAAGACGGGTAAGCTGCAGCATTTTGTGCAGGGCTATCGAAGTGGGGATTGTCGAGTGATCGCTAATGAGCAGTTTGCGCTGGTAGGCAAGCATGGTGTGGTGACTTTGAACGATGGGAGGGAGATCGGTGCCGATGCTTTTGTGAAAGCAGGAAAAGAGGCTCCGCAATCGTGGAGCACGCCCAAGCGGGATCAATTTGAGGGGCCTTTTTGGCAATACAAACGTTTTGAGGGCTGTGATTACCGATCGGTGTTGGATGGTGATATAGCTTTTTCTATCAATAAAGGAGCGCTGTTTGCTCATGACCTTGGTAAGGCGGTGACTGGTAATTATGAAAAAGAAGCGAATGGCAAAACCTATCATCCCACAGATTGGAAAGTTCCCGAACTGTGGAAAATAAAATCTGGCTTTGGCAATAAAAAGACTGAAGCGGTGATCAAAGCGGGTGGACGACTTTATACTCATTTTAACAAAGAATTAGTAGCTTTTGATTTACCTCAGACATCTGGAACTAAAGCGAGTGTGGCGTGGCAAAAAAAGTTGGATCAAACTCCGGTTGAATTGGTAGCGGCGGATCATAAACTTTTTGTATTGAGCGAGGAAGGCTATTTGTTGTGTTATGGGAAAGGGGGAGTTGAACCCAAAAGATATGTGTTAAAGACGCAGCAAGCACCTACAGCTGATGAGCAGGGTGCGTCGGGCGAGTTAGCGAGGAAGGTGCTGAAAAAAAGCGGTGTAGAGGAAGGTTACGCGCTGGTTCTTGGACTTGAAAAGGGACAACTCGTTCGCCATCTGTTGAGGGAGACTAAGCTGTTGGTGGTGGCGGTTGATTCGGATAAAAAATTACTGGATCGACTGCGTAGAGAACTTGCTACTGAGGGCATTTTTGATGACCGCTTTCAGGCCATTGTCGGCGATCCTGTGACAGTGGATTTTCCTCCTTACATGGCGAATTTGATCACTAGCGAAAGTGCTGATATGGCAGCTAAGTTGAAGACGAGAAAGGTCTATGAGAGTCTGCGACCTTACGGGGGGGTAGCAGTGTTGCCTGGGGGGCGAGACGTGGAATCGACGAGTGAGTTTCGCAATCAGGACGATTTTTTGATAGCTCGTCGTGAGGGCGCTTTGCCCAAAACCGATCAATGGACTCACGAGACGGGTAATGCTGCGCGTGATTATTTCTCCAATGATATGAGAGTGAAGGCACCCTTATCTGTTCTTTGGTATGGTGACGGTGAGGGTTACGGCTTTCGTAAACCCAAATTCTATGGAGCTAGCGTGAAACCTCAGGTGGCGGGTGGACGTTTACTAGCTTTGCAGCAACAGCAGAAAAAGCTCTATGCTTTGGATATCTACACAGGACGAAATCTGTGGGTTAGGGACGTGGAAAGATCATCGCGCTACGCTACCTTTCCTGATGCGATCTACTTGGCTCAAGGGCGCAAGCTTGATGTATTGGATCCGGTGACGGGTAAGACTCGTCACAGCTGGCCTGTAAAAGTGAATTTCCCTGCTGATAAAAAAGTGGGCACTTCGGATATCCGTGTGGATGGAGATGTGATTGTGGTGGGCTTGCGAGATAATGATAATTTCAAGCTTACCGAGGGACGTTGGGACAGTCACTTGCTGATTGCGCTCGATAGGAAAACTGGCAAGCAGCTGTGGAGCCGGATGGCAAAAAAACGTTACAGCACTTCGTCGATAGCTTTGATGGGAGGCAGGGTGTTGTGCATCGATTCGTCTTCGCCACAGGAAGTGAAAGCGATGGCGCGGCGTGGAGCAGATATCAGTAAACTCAGAGGAACGCTCTTTTGTCTAGATGCCAGCAGTGGGAAAGAGCTTTGGAGTTACACCTTGCAACAGCCGCCCCATGCTTTTAAAGCACTGGGTGTATTTGAGCTGAGAAAAAAGGATGACTGGGTGAGTGGCTCTGCTGGACTGGGAGTGGTGATTGTGGGGCGGGGCTTGGATACGGTAGGGCTGAAGTTAGAGAGTGGGGAGTTGATTTGGAGAAATGGAAAAGCGGGTATTCAGCCGTTGATTGTCAGTGCTCCGGATAAAACTTTTATCAACCAAGCGGGACATAAGTTTAATTTACTGACGGGTAAGCTGATAGGTGAAGCGCCTGTATTCAAGAAGTCGGGCGGCTGTAATTACGCAGTGGGGAGCGCTAGCCTGATTTTTGTCCGCGATCGCACGGCTGCTTATTTTGATAAGGACAGTGGTAAGCGTTATGCTATTCGTAATTTGAGGAGCGGCTGTTCCAATAGTTTTGTGCCTGCCGACGGCTTGCTGAATGTGCCGTGTTTTTCATCGAACTGTGTGTGTAACTATCCGATTCAGACTTCATTTTCGATGTATCACTTGCCAGTGGTGGAACAGTGGAGGGTGAAGCAGGAATGAAGATGGGGGAATTGGCGAGTGTCGATTGGTGAGTGTCGATTGGTGATTTTTGATTGATGGGGGGAAGAGAAGCGAAGATGTGATCACGCCCGCTTCGCTCAAGTCGCGGAGACGCAGAGGAAGGGGGGGTGAATGAATTATGAATAGGAAATTATGAAATGATTAAGCGGATCAACAAAGCTTTTGTAGATACTATTTATGCTCATAGTTATTTTACTGATTGGGTAATGATGTGAAACAGCTTTGTAAGCTGTTGTGATGGGATGAAGACAGCTTGAAAAGCTGTTTCACATTGAGGAGGGGAAGCACAGCTTGGAAAGCTGTTTCACATTGCTGATACTAATGCGCAAGGTTTTAATATTCTACAAGCGCCAGCTCAGAGTGGTATCGGAATAAGGTTAGCCAATGGCTGGTGTTCTAGAGCTGAAATCGAAGGGCTTATTGTGCCAGTATAGTGCTCTGAGGTATTGCATAGAAAAGTTCACGCCTTCCGTTTCACTCTGGCAATTTGCCGATGAGTTTGGCTGTTTTCAAATGCCAGTTTTGGTCGATGCGTTTGGCTAGGCGTTTGACGATGTCGGGGTGTTGGGCTGCGAGGTTGGTGGTTTCGTCGGGGCTGGCGAGCAAATCGGTCAAAACGGGAGTGGCATTTTCTCGTTGGTGCAGGCGTGCGTAGCGTCCAGTTTTTCCATCGTAGGTGAGCAGCAGCTTCCATTTGCCTTCGATGCACCAGCGGTAGAGTAGCGAGGCTTCGGGGTCGTGGATGTCGGCGACGTCGTGGGCGAAGCTCTCGCCGAAGATGGCTTCGCGAGTGAGCTTTTTGCCTTCGGTCATCAGGGGCATCAAGTCAATGCCGGGGAGGGAATTTGGGATCTTGGCACCTGCGGCGCTGAGCATGGTGGGCATGAAGTCGAGACTGGTGATGACGTCGCTGTAGTCGCCTGCTTTGATTTTGCCCGGCCAACTGTAGAGGGTGGGTTGGCGTACACCAGCTTCTTGCGGTGCTTGTTTGGATCCGGTGAGGAAGGTTTTGTTCTTTGGGTTTTGCACCCAGCCGTTGTCGCTGAGGTAAACAAAGATGGTGTTTTGGGTGAGTCCTTTGTCATCGATGTGATCGATCAGTTGTCCGCAGGTCTCGTCGAACCACTCTACCATGGCGTAATATTTGGCGATGGATTCGGGGCGTCCTTCCTTTTGGTATTTTTTTAGGATACGGGCAGGTGGGTTGTGGGGGCTGTGGGGCATGAAGGGTGCATACCAGATGAAAAAGGGTTTTTTCTTTTGTGCGGCGCGGTCGATGAAGTCGAATACGGGTTCCATGCCTTTGCGTCCGATTTTGAGTCCGTCATCACCGTGACGTCCACCGGGCTTGGGAAAACCTCGAGTCATGCCTTCGGTGAAGCCTGCGCGCTTGGGGTCGCCTTCCCACCACTTGCCGCTTTGGTGGCTGATGTAGCCTTGCTGGGCGAGCAGTTTGGGTAGCGCGGGGTGTTTGTCGATGTTGGCGATCAGTCCGGCGCGCAGTTGATTGTATTGTTCGGGATTTTTTTCTTTGAGTGGGGTGGGATCATTGCCGGTGACGCCGTGCACGTGAGGGTAGAGGCCGGAGATGAGAGTCATCAGTGAGGGGCGACAAAGGGCAATAGGGACGTAGCCGCGCTTGAATACTGCGGAGCGTGTGGCGAGACGGTCGAGGTGCGGGGTCTTGATGGTATCGTGTCCCATGAAGCCGTAGTCGGTCCAGGCTTGATCGTCGGAGAGCAGTAGGACGATGTTGGGCTTTTCCTGCGCTTCACTTGTGACGATACATAAAGTGAGCAGGGTGAGTATGAGCTTGATTGCTTTCATAGGATTAGGGAAAAGTAGCGTGGCAGGTTGCTGTGAGCAATAGGCGCGATGACGTTAGTGGATTTCTGGATAGGGGGTATCGTGATGATGACGGTGATGGGTTTCACGGGATTAGTGGTGATTTTAGTGGGGGCGACGCTATTGCCTCTGGTGTGATGGAGGTTTAGGCTGAAAATAAAAACACAACCCAGGAAACCTGGGTTGTGCCTTTTGCCGCGCGTCTGAATTCGCGGCCTGCCTGCTGCTGCTGAAAACGGATATGAAATCCGTTGTTCGATGACACTATGGGCAGCTTGATTGCTACCGTCAATGCTTTGACAATGGATGCGTTGAAAATAGCAAGATATGCGCAGGGAGCTAGATTTAGTTAGTTGTATCACGCTAAAATCTCGGGAACCACTCGTCCAGCGAGGTCGGTCAGACGATGAGATGGTTTTTGCTGCCGTGATGAATCACCTGAATAGATACGTCGGAAAATCCAATGATCGTGCCAGGGGTACTGCTACTACCTGCTAACCAAGAAGTGAAGACTCTCTTGTGATGTCCGCTCTGTTCGACTCGCCAAGAGGGGATGACGTTCAAAGTATAGAAGCTTAAGCTGGATACTCTTTTTGAGTGTCGGCTTGGCTGAGAGTGATGATGGCGAAAACACCTAAAGCTGTTCCGTAGGGGAAGGAAAGCGTGTGCAGTCCAGCGATTACATAAACGAAGGTTCGTCGGCGACGATTTTGAATGCAGCGACCAGCGTAAATGGTCAGCCCTCCTAGGATCCAACCGAGAAGTATGATCAGGCCGATGACAGCGGCAAAAATCCGGAAAATGATTTTAGGTGGAGCTGAGTTGCGATGTGAGTTTTGGCGATCTGAGCTGGAGTTTTTTTGCTTGGAGTAAGGGGCTGCGAGCTTGTTGGCGTGGTCACTTTTTGTAGTTTCGGAAGAAGTGACTGGAGCGGAGGTGTTTTGCCAATCCTGCTCGGGAATGAAAGAAACGGCTAGCAGAACGAAAAAGTGGAGAATGAAGATAGATGCTACGAGCGCGCACATGGCGCCTTTTAGATAAAACCCATAAGAGAGTAATTTTAGCCGTTCGCAGGTGACGGCGCGGACGGCTTCGGGGCTGAGTTCGGGGGTGGGCATGTGTGGCTTAGTTTCTTCTTGCGAAGTAATGTAGGGGGTGATGGCTAGGGATTCAAGCTGAGTAGAGGATAGGAGATTAGATTTATTTTCAGGGTTTTGTGTCATTTCGCCTGTCCGTAGTAGGCATTGGCGCCGTGTTTGCGTTGGTGGTGCTTTTCCAGAATGTGCGCGGGGATGGCTTCAGTATTAGGCTGCAGTTGGAAGGTGGCGAGAGCCATCTCGGCACAGACTTCGAGAGCGATGCTGTTTTTGATCGAGTCCATGGCGTTTTTTCCCCAGGTAAAAGGCGCGTGGTGTTGCTGCAGCACTGCGGGCATGGTGGTGGGATCGATATGGTGTTGTGCGAAGTGTTCGATAATGGCGAGTCCGGTGTGAGCCTCGTAGTCTTGCTCGACTTCTTCAGGAGTGAGTGGACGGCAGACGGGAACTTCGCCGTAAAAGTGATCGGCGTGAGTGGTGCCGAGACAGGGCAGGGCGTGTCCGGCTTGGGCGAAACTGGTGGCGTGGATGCTGTGGGTGTGCGTCACACCTCCTATCGAGGGCCAGGCGCGGTAGAGTTCGAGGTGGGTTTTGGTATCGGATGAGGGGCGCAGGTCACCTTCGACCACTTTGCCATCGAGGTCGATAAGGACAATTTGCTCTGGTGTTAAGTCGTCGTAAGCCACTCCGCTGGGTTTGATGCCGAAGACGCCTTGATCTCGATCGATGCCGCTGACATTGCCAAAGGTCAATTTGACTAGTCCGGAGCTTTCCAGCAATTGGTTGGCTGCGCAGATTTCTTGGCGTAGTTCTTCGAGCATGATTATTTTTGTGTGCGAGCTTGTTGGCGAATGGCGATCAGGTCTTTCATGATGTGATTCATTTTTCCCTGCCACTCCGCCGTGCCAAAAGCATCATGGAGTTCGCGGTAGAGTTGGTAGAGCTTGGCGTAAGTTTGCTGATTTTCAGCAATGGGGTAATAAATCCGATCTTGCAATTTACAGTTGGCTTGTTGGGCTTGCGGTAAGGTCACAGCACCACTGGCGACCGCGCCATAAAGAGCAGAGCCCATCGCGCAGGTTTGCTCGCTGACGGCGACTTTCATCGGTAGGCCGATGATGTCTGCGTAGATTTGCATTAGGCTTTCATTTTTCAATGACAGTCCGCCGGTATTGATCACCTCACGGACTTCGACGCCGTGTTCTTGCATACGCTTGATGATGGTCAGCGCGCCGAAGGCGGTGGCTTCGATCAGTGCGCGGTAGATTTCGTGGGCTTGGGTGTGCAGGGTTTGTCCGAGGATTAGACCGGTGAGGCGCACATCGACGAGGATGGTGCGGTTGCCGTTGTTCCAGTCCAGAGCGAGCAGTCCCGTTTCTCCCGGCTGCTGTTGGGCGAGGGCCGCTTCCATGTTATCAAATTTTTCGCCTACCGTTTTGCCGTAGCTGTCGGGAACGAGGTTGTGAACGAACCATAGGAAGATATCGCCGACGGCGGATTGTCCGGCTTCGATTCCGTAGTGATCGGGCAGTACGGATTCATTAGCTACTCCACACAGACCAGGAATGTCGGCGAGTTTTTTTTGATTGGGGGCGACGGTGATATCGCAAGTGCTGGTGCCGAGAATTTTCACCAAGGTGCCGGGTTTGACGCCAGCGCCGACAGCGCCCATGTGAGCGTCGAAGGCTCCCACCGCGACCGCGATGCCTGCTGGCAGGCCGAGTTTGTCGGCCCATTCTTCGGTGAGCTCGCCCGCTTTGTGAGCTGAGCTGAAAGTTTGATCGTAGAGGCGGTCGCGTAGATCGGCGAGGTCGGGATCGAGTTCGGCGAGGAATGCCTTGTCAGGTAAGCCGTCCCACTCGTGATTGAACATCGCTTTGTGTCCTGCGGCACAAGTGCTGCGAGAGATTTGCTCGGGGCGGGTGGTGCCGGTGAGCACGGCGGGCAGCCAGTCGCAGTGTTCGACCCAAGAGTGAGCGGCGGCAAAAACCACAGGGTCGACTTTTTGGCAACGCCATATTTTGCTCCACCACCACTCGGAGGAATAGATGCCTCCGCATTTGGCGAGATACTCAGGGCGTAGTTTTTCTGCTTTGGCAGTGATCGTGGCAGCTTCCTGATGGCTGGTGTGATCTTTCCACAGCCACACCATGGCGTTGAGATTGTCCTTGAATTCAGGTTTTAATCCTAGCGGGGTGCCTTCTTCATCTACGGGAATCGGAGTGCTGCCGGTGGTATCGATGCCGATACCGATCACTTGTGCAGGATCGAAGTGGGCATCGTTTTTTTGTGCTTCTTCGATCGCACCTCGGATGATGAATTGCAATCCTTCGAGGTAGTCTTGTGGGTTCTGACGCGCGACGTTAGGGTCGGTGGGGTCGGTGAGAATGCCGAGTTCACCAGAGGGGTAGGGGAAGACCGTCGAGCCGAGTTCGGCACCGTTTTCCAGATTGATCAGTAGTGAACGACAGGAGTTGGTTCCGTAGTCGAGGCCGATGGTATATTGCTGCATTACTGGGATACGGTAGGTGGTTGTGAATGTGTTACAGGTTTGAAACCTGTTCTAGATTATTTAATGCATGTCGACATCGCAGGATCCGATGCCAGGGCGATAGTAGTTGAATTGCACGTTGGGGTGATCTGCCAGTAGTGACATCGGCACGGATGAGTCGGCGATGCCTTTGGAGATCATTAATGCAGTTAGTCTTTGTCCTAGGGGATTGTCGTGTGTGCCGGCGTGCCAGATGCTGACTTTCTCAGCTTTCCAAGTTTCCACGGAGCCGACGGTGACGGCTTTTGCTGGCACGAGGGTGACGTTGCCTCCACCTGAAGTGCGTGCGTTTTGCGCTAGCGTGACGGGGTGCAGATCGACAATGCGAGTGCCGAGGGCACGGTATTCTTCCGGAGTGGGCGGGGCGTCGGCGTATTTGCCTTCGCGTTTGAGCGGGTCGTTGAAAGCCCAGTGTTTGATGTCACCTTGACCGCCCTGCATCACGGCGCAGCGTACACCGTCCCAGGTGCTGATGTAGTCGGCGACGTTTTCGGTGGGGAAGTGCAAGTTCTCATTTCCCATGACGAGTTCGGGTTTGATTTTATTAAACAGCATGCCGCGATCGGTGCGTTCGAAAGACAGTGGGTGGTCGGTGGAGACGGCTTTGCCATCTTTACCGACCCACTCGTCCATGCCCCAGAAGTGGGCGCTCTTGAGGTCGATGTTCAATTCGTTGACCAAACGTGCGACTAGTGGCATTTGTTCGGTGGGACCGACGGGGCCGCAGATGCCTACGGGATTGTCGGCGGTGGATTGTTGCCAGGCGTGGAGGTATTCTAGTGCTTCGGCGAGGTAGAAATCTTCTAGGGTATCGTAGAAGACGATTTTGAAGCCGGAACGGGAAAGTTGTAGCAAATCGTCAGCTGTCAGGTTGGCGGCGTCGTTGATGAGGCTGTCGTCTAGGGTGGTGTAATCCCACCATTCGGGGGCGATGTGGCTGAGTTTTCTAGACATAACTTGGCTTGGAGATTGAAAGTTTGAAATCTAAAGAGGAACAGGGCTTTGACAAGTGAAAGCGGGTGTTTTTTATGAAGGGAGGAGGGGGAGAAGGGATGCTCACGCCCGCTGCGCTCAAGACGCAAAGAGCGCATAGGAAGAAAAATTACATGGATGAAGAGGATATACAGGATGGGGATTTTAGTTTTTAATGGCGAGATGCAAATTTGAAGGTTTGAGATTTGAAATGATGAGGGGCTGGAGAATGAGGGGGAGAAGCTATTTTCTTTAAAAAGAATATTCGCTGTTCTCTCTATTGCCTCCTGTTCAAAAAAAGTCTTCTGTAGTCGTGTTGCATGAAGTTGCTCTATGAGGGGATTTGAACAGGAGCTAAGGGAGGAAACAGAGAGGGGATGGGAGGGGGAAGGTGGGAGATGGGTTTTTAGAAGGAGATGGTCTGTGCTCTGAGATGACTTGTTGCAGAGATATTAAGGCCTAGAAGCAATAGTTTGGAAAACAGTGTAATCTTTCAAGTAAGATTTTGCGGTGTTGAGGGTATTTTAGGAGTTGCTCCTTCACAGGCTTACTGGGTTAGAATGATTTTTCGTCATGGAGGAATACTCATCGATAAAAAGTATGATGTCTCTGGGATTATAATTAGATAATGCTTGCTAAGTTTTTTTACTTAGGTTGTAATCCAAGTTTTTTCCCATTTGCAAATGAATCAAGTTTCCAAGTATCACAAGACGAACTCTAGTAAGATTTCTTTTAAGGAATGCTGGTATTTAACTCGTAACTGGCAGGTTGTTATTCTTTGCGTAATGAAGCTCCTGCGGATTAAATTACCAGATCCCGTTGGGATTCCTCGTTCTGATACGCTTCGGGAGTGGCAAGTAAAGGAGGAGAAAATTCCAGAAATTTGTCACGAGCCGATTGTAACGAATGTCAGCAAGCTGGGCGATCTTGGTTTTCACTCTCCTTTTTATCATGTGATTAAGGGTTTGCTCATGCCGCCTGCACAAGAGCAACAGGACGCGGGAGTGGCGATGCTACACCGATCAGGCGAGACGGTTGCCATAGTGATTCATGTTAAACACACCAACGGATTGGTATCGATTAGCAAAACTGTGGTTTCATTGGTTTCGCTGCGAACGGACGGTACTTTTTTGGAAACGAATAATGCTGCGCAACAGATAATTGATATGCCTGGTGACAGTGTGAAACGACTTGTGGGGGCGACACCTGAGGAGCTTTGGCGGGCTCACCAAGAACGACTTTCCGGGGGGCGTGAACCGGAATTGATTCAGAAGGTGAAATCCGAGGCAGAGCTGATCAAATTACTGGATTATAACGACAAGAGATCGTTCGAATTTCATATTAAGCGTGGATATTATACTATGATGTCGGATCGCGAGGTGGAGTTGATGCGAGAGCAAATGACTTCCCGTAGTCACTCGGCCATTTCATCGATGCCTGCTGAGGCTTCAATCGAGGAGCATGAAGTGCTGTCCGAAGTGGACGAAACACTTGTTCCTAATCAATCCTCTGTTTCAAGGGAAACGCCTGCATTATACCAAGAGGTGTTAGATGAAATCCAACGGAAAGAAAGCGAGAAGCCTGGTTGGGGGAACGCAGTATTGATATTAGGTGTTTCAGCTTTGCTATTCATGGCAGCGGGTCCTTTGCGATGGACCTGGCAAACGACGTTGCTTTTGTTGGGAGTTTTGCTGATTCATGAATTGGGACATTTTGTGGCAATGAAGCTGTTTAAGTATCGGAATGTAAGAATGTTTTTTATTCCGTTTTTTGGCGCAGCTGTTTCGGGAAAACATTACAATGTTCCAGGCTGGAAAAAGGTGATTGTTTCTTTGATGGGACCGCTGCCAGGCATAATTTTCGGAGCAATTCTGGGTTCGTTGGGAATGTTGTTGGGGCAATCTTATCTTACCGATATAGCCATTATGTTTCTCATCTTGAATGGGTTTAATCTTTTGCCCTTTTTACCATTGGATGGAGGCTGGGTATTACATTCAACTTTTTTCTGCCGTCATTATTTGCTGGATATCACATTCAGGTCTCTGGCGGGAGTGGGCTTTGTTGCATGGGGTTACCTGGGTGGTGGGACTGTTTTGCTTATTCTGGGTGTTTTTATGTTACTAGGACTGCCTTTGGCATACAAAAAAGCCAAAGCTGTACATACATTGAAGTTGAAAGGTGTGACGGCGTCGGCATTGGAGGGAGATACCATGCCTCCAGAAACGGCACGTGAGATTGTTGCTGAGATTAATGCGTCATACAATCATGCGGCTTTGAATACTAAGATTATAGCTCAGCATACGGTGCAAATTTTCGAGTCGTTGAACGCCCAACCGCCGGGGTGGCTGGGATCAGGTGCGGCTTTGGTAGCTCAAGTCGGCGGGTTTGCAATGGCTGTTTTGTTTTGCGTGGTTTTTATATTTGGCCCGAATCCCGGTATGTTATCTGACTTGGCAGATGTCGGTAGGTTTGCCATGTTCGGGGAGGATGAACCTACGCTTTTATTTGATTGTAATGAGGACACTTCCTGGGTGGGAGTGGATGCCGATGCGTCAACGGAACTCTTGGACAATGTGATAGTGGCGACAGTGGAATCACCAGAAATATTTGAAGAGTTGTTCCAAAAACTGTCTAGTCAATTGCCTGATGGGACGGCTTGCCGGAAGTTTGGTCAAACCGTGTTTTTGGCAATTCCCGCCCCAGCATCGGAATTCAGAGGCGAATGGTTTGCCAGGTTTGAAGAGCATAGTAAAAACGTGTTTGCTCATTCATCGAATTATCCTGTGACGGCTTCACTTGTGTTCAATTCTCCTAGTGAGGAGCTGGCAGTAAAAATGAATGAAGAAATCGAAGCTTTTTTCGCCACCAGTATGAGGGGGAACCTGATACCCCCGTGGGAACCCCATGATGATCGTGATCCTGGGCTGAAAGCTGAACATGCCAAGGCTCGTGCCACCTATGGATTGATTTTGAATGCAGTAGAAGAGGCCTTTGATCCTGATGCAGGCAATGGGTTGAATAAACAGATGCAGGTAGCGATTAGACGAGGAGATAAAGAAGAATTAAAGCGGCTACAGGTTGAAGCAGATGAAGTGAGGAGAACAAGGGAGCGAAAAGCTGTTGAGCTTCTGCGTTTGCGCAAAGATCTGGATCAGGAGGTCCTTGACCTATGGGGAGAGGCTGAAAAAGAGGTCGCAGAGGGGAGTTACGAGGGTGCCAATAAGAAACTTTTTGAGCGCATGGGGGCTTTGCCGGCTGTGGATGGAGAGACCCAGCTGGGGAGCGATCGTTATTCTGTCCAGTGGGGAATGGTTGCCAGAGAAGGAGATGAAATCCATTTGTCTCAACTGAGGTTTGTATCGCCGGCTTATGGTCTTCCCGCCATGGCTGAGTGGTTATGTTCAAAGGGGTGCAAGAACATCCGTTATTCTTTTAATACTTTCGATTACGGGGATTGAGTTTGAGTATGTATTTTGAAAGAGGGTATTTTTTGAAGAGGGAGGGAACCACTAATGAACACGAATTTACATGAATAAGAATGATGGTTTTTAGAAGGAGATGGTTTTTGGGTTGGGGATTATGTTTTTTGGAGCGGTGATTTGGCGTTGTTTGAAGTCGATGGTGAGGCGGAGGTCGGGGAGGATTTGGGTGGGGAGGGAGTCGAGGGTGGTTGAGTCGAGTTGGGTCAAATCGTGACCTTCGGCTTCGAGCTTTTTGAGGGCGAAGGCGATTTGGTATTGGCGGAGGATGGTATGTGATCGAAGGTATCCTGAAGCGCAAGCTGAGATGCCGAGGTTGAGCAGGTCAAGGGTGAGAAGGCTCTTTCTGCTGAGGTGATCATGGGTTCGAAGGGGGGTGGATTTTGGAGTGAATAAAGTTTGAATGTCTATTCTATCATAGAGGTCTTCTGTATAGGCTGTAAGCAAGGCTTCGTAATCTTGCAGATTAATTCTCAATAACTCAACTTTCACCCAAGTAACATGGACGACATGTTGCCATTCTCCGCGCCACATGTGGAGGAAGTTTTTGGAGACATCGTTTTTGAGGGTGATGAGTTTAATCCATGGTTCCCATTGTTTGGAATGATTCTTATTGTTAGGTAATTGAGGTAAGATGCGGGAGTGGATCAGGGATTGGGAGCTGAGTCGAATGGCCATCGATAGGGTTGTTAATATCAGGGTGGGCGTTTCGATTTCCCCAAGATGGTCAGCCCATCCATTGATGGCGCGAAATGTTTGAAACGCACTCTTTAGGTCGCCTTCTTCATTTTCGATGCATGCTTTTAGTTTCAAGTGGTCGGTGATGTTTTTAGTGAAAGGGATGCTAGTAAAGTAAAATCGGTCGGGCGAAATTCCTGCATTGGATTGATTGGGTAGGAGTCCGATTTTCATGGCTCGCTCTAGGGAGGGTTGATGTTTTTTTAGATAGGCTTTGGCTTCGCTAAGGGTGTTGTCGGGGAAGGCGTTTTTTTTGTTTTCTGATTGCCAAATGGCAGTAAATTTGTCGGGTAAGTTCGTTTGCTCCCATTTCTCCATGACTTCAGCGTCTTCCTGCCATTCGAGGATTTTTAGGAAGCCGTTTTGATCATCGGGAACGTTTTTGTATTCTACTTTGAGCAGGGGGTAGCGTTCGAGGATTTGCGGATACCAGGCGTCGATTTTTTTCTGCAGAGCTGCCATCTCTGGGGAGTTTTCGTCTGGCGGGGTGTAAGAGGTGCTTTTTTGTTTGATGTAGTGGGTGAAGTCGTGCCACCAACCACGTCCCCAAGGTTGGTTCTCTGCGACGATGCCGAGGATGATCAGATAGCCCGCTATGCACACAAGGGCGAGGCGGGTTGGAGTTGAGACGAGGGACTTGAGTTTCATGGTTGAGGTTGTTTACATGGATGAAGAGGATGTACAGGATGAAGAGAGGGAGAAGCTATTGTTTTTAAAAAGAATATTCTCTGTTCTCTCTATTGCCTCCTGTTCAAAAAAGTCTTCTGTGGTCGTGTTGTATGAACTTGCTCTATCAGGGATTTGAACAGGAGCTAAGGGAGGAAACAGAGAGGGGATGGATTTTAGAAGGAGATGCGCTTGGTGTCGGGAACTTTATTTTTTGGAGCGGTGATTTGGCGTTGTTTGAAGTCGATGGTGAGGCGGAGATCGGGGAGGATTTGGGTGGGAAGAGAGTCGAGGGTGGTTGAGTCGAGTTTGGTCAAATCGTGACCTTCGGCTTCGAGTTTTTTTAAGGCGAAGGCGATTTGGTATTGGCGTAGGATGGTGTGGCTTCTTAGGTAACCCGTTGCATAGGCGGACATTCCCAATTTTGCCATTTCGTAGGTGCCACTGCTTTTTCTTGAGAGTTTATCTGGAGGGAGAGGACCTTCCCATTTGGGACTTGACCAGAATTTAGGGTCAGTTAAAGATGCCATGGCCGCGGTGTAAGAATCGAGTTGGGCAATCGGATCTACAGGGTTGTCGTTTAAAAGGTGCTCTGCAACGATGGTTTTAAGGCATACATTCCATTCTCCTCGCATCATTTGCAGCCAATGATCTTGAAGCGAATTTTGGAAGCGCATGAGCTTTGACCATTCGAAGAGGTTTACTTGGTTAGGTGGTAGCAAGGGGGTGATTTGTGAATGAATAGTGCTTTGATTGTTTAGTAGTATGGCTATGCCTAGGGTTGAATGGAGTAAGGTGGGGGTTTCAATGTTCAAGTAATGTAGCGCCCAACCGCGCATGGCTTTCATAGTGGTGTAAGCTGCATCACTTTTGTTGTTGTGGGCTTCTAGAAGTGCGTTTAATTTTAATAGATCGGTGATGTTCTTACCAAGTGCTAACGACAATGGAAGGATTCTGTTTGGTGAAACTCCTGCAATGGATTGCTCGGGGAGAAGTCCAATCTTAATGGCTCGCGCTAGGAGGTTTTGGTGCTTTTTTAGATGCTCTTGGGCTTCTGCGATAAGTTCATTTGAGATGAGGGCATTTCCATTTTCTAAGGTTAAAATTTTGTCAAACTTACTTGGTAAAGCCATTGGTTCCCAACGGTCTTGGCCTATGACCTCTTCCTGCCATTCGAGAATTTCAAGAAAACCGTTTTGATCATCGGGAACGTTTTTGTATTCCACTTTGAGTCGGGGGTAGCGTTCGAGGATTTGTGGATACCAGGCGTCGATTTTTTTCTGTAGTGCTGCCATCTCTGGGGAGTTTTCATCCGGTGGGGTGTAAGAAGTGCTTTTTTGTTTGAGGTAGTGGGTGAAGTCGTGAAGCCATCCTCGTCCCCAAGGTAGGTTTTCTGCGAGGATGCCGAGGATGATCAGTCCGCCTGCCAAGCAGAGTAGGGCGAGGCGGGTGGGAGTTTTGACGATGGAGTTAAGTTTCATGGTTGGGTGGCTTGCAAGGTGAAGAGCGGAACCGCGGGTAGCGCGGATAAGAAAAAAATTAGAAGGAGATGGTTTTGGAAACCGCGGGTGAACACGGATAAGAATAAAATAGATTGGAAAGTGCGGTTGTTTAGGGAAGTAACTATAGTGGGAGGTTGTTTGGAGGGCGACCCCAAAAAGGGAGGTAGTTTATAATCGGGGTGAGGTTACCTATTTTTTGTTTTTTGCTGTAAGTATTTATGATTCACCCGTATGTTCATGCGGTCGCTAATATTTACGAATGAGATGAAAATAAGGAGGTGAATGAAGCTACCTAAAATCACAGGAATTATTCGACGACGTATTTTGCTGAATTACCGAGTTGAGGCTGAGGTGGCAGAAGCGTTGTTGCCGGGAAATTTTCGCCCTAAGTTGGTTAATGGAGATGCTGTTGCGGGAGTATGTCTGATTCGCTTGGAGCAGATTCGTCCAGTAGGCCTGCCTAAGCTATTGGGGGTATTTCTCACGAATGGCACTCTGAGCCTGAAATGTTGGCTGAAGAAAGAAATATACCAGAACAGAATGAAACGAGTGAATACTATTAGGGTTTGGAGTTGTCTGTCTATTTGCTGTTGTTTTGCATTTGTTGTTGGACAGGTTCATGGCAGTGAGGATGCGCTGACTCCGGGGAGGAGTGTTTTTGGTGCGAACCAGTATATCGAATATATTCCCGGTGACTTTCCGTTGATCATTTCGGCCCCGCACGGGGGCAGATTGAAACCGGCTTCGATTCCCGATCGTAAAAAAGGCGTTTTGTTGGCGGATATGGGAACGGATTTGCTGGCGATGGAAATGGTGAGGGCGTTTCAGGAGCTGACGGGAAAAACACCGCATGTGATCATTTGTCATTTAAAACGAATCAAATTAGACTGCAATCGGGAGATCGGTGAGGCGGCGCAGGGGAATGAGGAAGCGGAACAGGCTTGGCGGGAGTTTCATGGATTTATCGAACGTGCGAGAGCGGATGTCATCGAGCAAAGTGGTAGAGGGCTTTATATTGATTTGCATGGGCACGGGCACCCTGAGTTGCGACTGGAGTTAGGGTATCTGCTGAGTAATAGGGAGTTGAAAGGGGACGACCATCAAGTTGCGGAATTGGAGCGGAAATCAAGTATTCGCAAGCTTGCGGAGGACAGCAAAAGTTCGTTTGTTGAATTGCTGAGAGGAGACTCGAGTTTGGGTGCGTTGATGCAGGAGCGGGGCTACCCCTCCGTTCCCAGTCCGAAATTGCCTCATGCGGGCGAGGCGAAGTATTTTGATGGCGGGCATAATACTCGTATTTACGGTTCGCGGGCTGGCGGAAAAATCAGCGCGATACAGGTGGAGTGTCCGGGGAAGACGGTGCGTAATTCTAAGGAGAATCGGAGAGCGTTTGCCAAGGCGTTTGCTAGTGCGATGATGGAGTATTTGCAAGTGCATCAAGTGCTAGACGCGGGGGAGTAAGCGATTGTAGCGTGGCTGCTTCGGTAGGCATTGAAGAAGGCAGGGGAACTCATCCTACAATGGTGAGGGTAAGAGTGAAGCGATTCAGCGTTCCAGATCTAGCAGGTAGTTGTCTTCTTCGGTGAGCAGGTGGTGGAGCATTCGTTCGGGGCTGTCGAGAAAGGTTTTGGTGATTTGGTAGTGTTCGGTGTCTTTGTATTCGACTTGCTCAATTTTGTCATCGGTGAGCTGGTAGATGGTGGCATTGGGGTATGCCATGATGATCGGGGAGTGAGTGGCGATGAGTAACTGGGAGCGATGATAAATCAACCGGTGCATGATGGTGAGCATCGATAACTGTCGCTGTGGGGAGAGCGCGGCTTCGGGTTCGTCAAAGATGTAAAAACCTCCGCCGGTCAGGCGGTAGTTAAGCAGGGAGAAAAAGGATTCGCCGTGGGATTGTTCGTGTAACCCTTTACCTCCGTAGGCATCGTTGAGCGAAGGCGCATATGAAGGTGACGTTCTCATCTAAGTCGATTTCATCGAGGTTGCGGATCGCCGGAATGGAATAGGGGTAATGGTCGAAATCTTCTACCTCGTCGCGTTTGAGTCGGATGCTGGTGTAGTAGCGCATGAGGGGATGAGAAGGGTTTCAGTCACGCATAGGATCGGGATTAGAGGAGGATTGTGAGTTTTGGAAAAATTGCCTTTTGATAACCACGGTTCCAGCAATGTAGTCGTGAATGGCTCTTTTGCGTTTGTTAAACAACAGCACAATGAGTTCACTCCAAACCCATATTTGCATCAGTAAATTGATCCAGAAAAACCAATCAGGTGAAAGCGTTTGTTGCAGTTCTACTCGGTTGATCCAAGTGAGTGAGGAGAATGTTTCAGTGGGAATTTGCAGTAGAGCGCTTATTTCGACAGTAAGTGCGATCAGTGCGAAGATGATATCGACCGAAGAGCGTTTCCAAGATTCTAGCCAAGAAATGGGGGTTCCGTCGGGCTTGCTGACGCATATCCCTACAGCTAATTTCCCCAAGGTTCCCCAGAATCGAGCGTTAAAATAGACGTAACTATTCAGGTCTATCATGCTTATTTCAAGAGAGTTTAACCGCGGATAGCGCAGATGAGCGCGGATAATTACTAAAAACCGAAGCAGAAGTTCGGTCATCAATGAGAACCTGTAAGCTTTTCCCCTAGCGATTTGGGAGCATGTATGACTTCAGTGAGAATGTCGATAACTCGATATGATTGCTTGCGTGCCGTTGAAATCACACTACGCAAGGCGCAAAACGCTTCAGCATTTTTCTCACTACGAAACGTGCCGCTTATTTTTTCCCGCGTCTTCATCATGCGTAGATCTCGTTCCGCTTGGTTGTTGTCAAAAGGAACTTCCGCATCTGTAAAGAAACTGAAAATTTCATCACGTCGTGTATCCAGGCGGCGAAGCATATTGAGTGCTTTCCCCCGTGCTAAACGCCCCCGTTGCCCTGCCTTACGCGGCGGCTCAGGATTGAGTTTGCGCCCTTCCTCAATAATTTCATCGTAGCGTAGCTCAATACGTGCTTGTGTTTGCTTGCCTATTACCTTCCGGCTATCGGGTGCGCGCGCATTTTCTCGTGTTCTTAGCTTCTTGGCCTCAAGTAATAAATCGTACATG
>JAKISY010000079.1 GCA_021648365.1 Verrucomicrobiales bacterium | reverse complement strand
GGAATGTGGGGGCGCGTCAGGCTTGGACTTAGGCGGGGACGGGACGTCAGCGGGTGGCGTGGAAGAAGGTGGAGGCGGAGTATCGCTGCCTACTGTATGTGAAGGGGGAAGAGGTGGAGGCGGACGGTACCGTGGAGGGTTATAACAAGGGTAAGGGTGGGTTCAGTCAGGCGGAGGTCGCGGAGGTGTTGGAAACTGGAGGGCGTTTACCGGTGGCGGTGGCTTTGAGGTGTCGGGTGAGGTATTTCAGCGATGGGGCGGTGTTGGGGAGTCAGCGCTTTGTGGATGAGTTTTTTGAAGGCAAGCGAGATCAGTTTGGGGGGAAGAGAAAGGATGGTGGACGGAAAATGCGTGGGGCGCAGTGGGGGGAGTTGCGGGTATTACGTGATCTGAGGCGGGACGTGATGGGCTAGCTTGCTCGGCTCACAGGGGGCGTGTGTGATTCGGCTCGCCTTGCTTATGGGGGGCAAGCTTTGCCTATCTTGTTTTCAGAGCGCGTTTTAGCGCTCGGCTTAACTGTCTAACGGAGACTAGCCGCTAGCGGTCAGTTTGACATACACTTTTACAATGGTGCGTAGGGTGAGCAACAGGGAAAGTAGGAAGCCGACGGAGCCCATGACGATCATCCATTTGGGAACTTTACGTTCTCCGGTGAGATCGGGGCGGGTGGCTAGGTAAACCAGTGCGGCTGCCAGTGCGGGTAGGCCGAGCACGGTGGAGGCTTGGGCGACGGTGATGACGTTGACTACGGGGAAGCCCATGATGATGGAGCCGATGGCAATCGCCATGCCGACGAAGAGGGCGAGCACGGTGCCGTTGCGGGCGCCACGGTCGTTGATGGTGGCTCCTTTGCCAAAACCGTCGGAGAGCATGTTGCCACCGATCATGGCGTTGACCATAAAAGCTCCAAAACCACCGGCGAAGATGCCGCAAGCGAAGACGTATTTGGCGGAGGAACCAAACAAAGGCTCCAGAGCTCTGGCGATATCGCTGACCGTATTGAGTTCGCTCGTATCGACATTTGGATTGTTATGCAGGGCGGCGGCGGCAGTGGACATCACCACTAGTGATACGCCAAAGAGCACCATGGTGCCGACCATGGAGTCGATCATGCCTTTTTTGGTGTCGTTGATGCCCCAGCCTTTGGCTCGTACGCCGTAGGCTTGGTAAAAGGCGCCGGCGACGGAAAAGGTGGTGGCGACGAGGGCTTGCAATACTAGAACATTGCCGCCTCCGGTAGGATTGGAGATGAAGGATTTGTATCCGCCTTCTGGTGGAGAGGGGATCAGTCCTCTGAACATAGCTGCAATGTCGGGTTGAGCCATGATCATGTTGATGATGAAAGAGGTGACCATCAGTAGCACGATGGTCTTCATGATTTTTTCAATCGGATTGTAAAGATCGCGGAAGCCGTAGAGCACGACCATGATGAAGGCGTTGAGGGCGATCAATACGCCTACTTTAGCCGGCGTGCGAAGATCACCGATGATGGTTTCGACGGCTGCGACGATGGCGATGTTGTTACTGACTTGGAAGCCGGCGACGATCAGAAATAGGGTGATGCCGATGAACATGCCGACGGGACGTCCGAGTCGGATCGAGAGTTCTTCGATCAGGGTGTGTTTGTGCACCACTCCGAGACGGGCGGAGAGAACAACCATGCACCACATCAAGGAGGCTGAAATGGCTAGCACCCAGATCATGCTGTAGCCGTAGATGGCACCAGTTTTGGAACTCATCAGGATGCTGCCTGGGCCACAGACGACGGCGGCGATGATGATGGCGGGGCCGATGGATTTGAAAAATTCGACAATTTTGTTCATGGGACGGAAATTTGAGATTTGAGATTTAAAATTTGAGATGAGGATGGGTAGCCTGCGGTTGCGTTTCTGTGAAGCGGGGGGTTACGGAATTTTAGAGATAAAAATAAGTGTGTGGCTTGTTTTTGTGGGAGATATTTACCGGGGAGGAGTTCTATATTCCAATCGCTTGGTGGGGGTTGGTGTCGATGAGTTGTTTGATCTGTTGCTCATTAAGACCCAGTTTTTGACTGAGGTTCTCGCGGATTTGTGGCATGGTGATGGTGGCGCCGGCGAGGTTGGGCGAGCCGGGTTTGCGGGCGACGCCGTGTTCATCGACTTCGATATCCATGCCAGAGAGCTGATAACGACCAGGGCCGAGTTTGGCGGCGGCGATGGCATCGGTGACCATGATGCAGCGGTCGATGCCGGCGACTTGCAGGTAGTTTTTCAGTGCGAAAAAATCGACGTGAGCGCCGTCGGGGATGAAGCAGCACCAGAGGTCATCGGAGAGGCTGAGTGCGCGCTGGATGATGTTGTCGTGGCGGTTCATGGTGACGGGGCAGCCGTTGCCGACGTGGGTGACCATGCTGAGTCCGGCGTCGATGCCAGCTTTGAGCTGATCGAGGCTGGGATTGCAGTGCCCTGCGGATACGGTGATGCCTTGCTCAGCTAGAAAGCGGGTGGTCGCCATGTCTTGGTCGAGTTCAGGAGCGAGGGTGATCAGTTTGGTCAGACCTGCGGTGGCTTCGAGTAGGCGTTTGCTATCTTCGATATTGGCTGGTTTGACGCAGTCAACGGGATGCGCGCCGACATAGCCGACTTCAGGATTGATAAAGGGGCCTTCGATATGGAAGCCGGCGATGATTTTTTTGGCTAAGTCATCCTGCTCACGCAGTTCAACCAGATGGGAGAGTTTGTGACACAGCGCATCGACTGTATCTGTGATCACCGTAGCTAGAATATGGTTGCAACCGTCTTCTTGCAGAGCTACACAGGTGGTGTGTAGCTCTTCTGCGGTGATTTCTGGATTGGTGAAGTCTCCGCCAAAATAGCCGTTTACTTGGATATCGAAGGGGTTCATGGGTGTCAGGAGGTATAAGGGCAACCAAAATGAACAGGTTACGCAGGACTATCGTGGTGTCGAGTGATTTTGCTAATACAGATGCTTAATTCCCATTAAATATGTATAGCAATTGAGCAATTTATGGGTAGTATAGTAAATATGCTGACTTTGACGAGAATGAGAGCATGGCTTCCTCATATCACAGTGCGTAGGCTGCTGGCTGTGCCCGCAGCAATATTGGGCGTTTTTTTATGCTATGCTGTCAAACCGTGGAGTTTGAATGTAGGTGAAAAAATTGCGGCGGGGGAAAAGGTATCGTTGGACGCTTTTATTGGTGACGGCCTATGGTGGGCCGCGTTGGTGAACTTGGTGTTTTTGTTAAGCTTGATATGGACGGAGCCGTGGTGGAACACTCGTTTGCGGGATCGCGCAACTGAAAAGGTGAAACCTAGGCTTTCACTATTACCGATCATCCTTATTTTGGCGGCAGTGGTCACGGGTTTGTATTGGCGGGTTCCCTACATGAGCCATAGTTTTGGTAATGATGAGGAGTGGGCTATGAGACGTTTTGTTCATGGCTATTATAAGAATAAAGATGATGGGGAGTTGGATTACAGGAAGGTCAAATGGAAGGAGACGTTTTTTCTCAATACTGGAACGAATAATCACGTAGCTCAAAGTGTTGCTGCTCGATTGAGTTTGAATGTGCGCAATAGGATGATGGGAGAGGATGCCTCGCACTTTAGTGAGATTGCGGTGCGGTTGCCGTCACTGGTGGCGGGCTTGTTGTGTATAGGGGCAGTGGGAGGACTGCTTTGTTTGCATGGTGCTCCGACTGCGGGCGTGGTGGCGGCGTGGTTTTTGGCGCTTAATCCTTGGTACTTGCGCTATTCCGTAGAGGCGCGGGGTTATGCGTTCCTGTTGCTTTTTTCTATTTTGGCGTTGTTGGCTTTGACCCGTGCCATGCGCAGTGGGGAGTGGCGATTTTGGTTGCTGTTTGGTTTTTTTCAATTCTTGATGATGTGGAGTTTCGCTGGGGCAATCTATTTTGCAACGGCGATGAATATCTGCATTTTGCTAACCCTGCAATGGCCTGCAATAAAGGTGGAGGATCGTTTTAATCGCACGGCACGCTGGCTGATAGCGAATATTTTTTCGGCAATGTTGTTCATTCAATTGATGGGACCCTCGATTCGGCAGTTGGCTCGGACTTTGGCGAAGCCGGAGAGGCGGGGTGCGATGGGGAGGGATTGGGCGAATGATGTGTGGAGCCATGTCACGGCGGGCACTCGTTGGGCGATGGATGATGCTGCTTATCCGTTGTATTTGAGCTTGCAGCAGATGACTGCGGGTTCTGAGTTGAAATTTTGGTTCTTTTTCGGTTTGTTGCCTTTGATGTGTGTGTTGGGGGTATTGTATTTGTTCGCCAAGCGTTCGTTGACACTGTGGATCGCAGCGTGCAGTCCTTGGTTGGCGGCAATGTTGGCTTATGCGCACAACCATCTGGGAGGCAATTATATGTTTGCCTGGTATGTGATCTTTTTGTTGATAGGTGTGGCTGTCTGTATAGGCCTGGCGGTGGAGTTTTGTGTTGCTCGAATGGATGGAGTAAGGCATCGCACACTGATACAAAGCGGAATGGCTGCTGTATTTTTGCTATCGTATGGGTCGATGACTCACTTCCCTCGTCAGGCTATGCGCAATCATGCGCGACAACCTTTGCGCGAGGTCATCGCGGCTGCGCATGGAGGAGACTTGGATGAGCTGGGTGATTCTGGAAAGGAGGTTATCACGGTAGCATTTGGAACGGGGGCGCATCAGTTCCGGACTTATGATCCGCGCATCCATCGTTTGTCAAAGCAGGACGAAGCGCATTTGCTGGAAACTTTGAAGGGGCTTTATGATGAGGCGAAATCTACTGGGCGCAGATTGGTGGTAATTTATCCGACTTTTGCAGAACGAAACAACCCTAAACTGGTAGAGTTCGTCAATGAGTCTGGGCGTTTTCGGCAGAAGGCACGATTGCGTGGTTTAGAGGCGATGTTCACTTACCGAGTGATGGAGTCAGTGGATCTTAGTAGTTCAAAAATTAGCATGAGGGATTTTGTTATTGATTGAATGTGGAGGAGAGGTTTAGGGTAATGGGAAGGTGCAAGGAAGCATGAAGAGATGGAATGTTGTAATATGGGTGGCTGGTATATGGCTGGTGCAAAGCATGGGAGCTGAAGAGGAAAAGTTGCGACCAAAGATCATCGCGCACCGAGGTGCGAGTGTGGTAGCGCCGGAAAATACTTTGGCGTCGATCAAGGCGGCACAGGAAGCGGGGGCGGACTGGGTGGAATGGGATACGCGAGTGACGGCGGACGGGGTGTTGATCTTGCAACACGATGCTGATTTGCAGCGGTATCTGGGTAAAAAGGGCAAGGGGAAGGTGGCTGAGATGAGCTTTGAAGCATCCCAAGATTATGATTTGGGTTGGTGGTTCGCCAAGCAGTTTGAGGGAGAAAAAATGCCGACCTTGCAACAGGCGATTGAACTCGCTCTGCCGAAGATGTTGCCTTTGATCGAACGCAAAACAGGTTCGGCGGCGCAGCATGTTGAGGTGATCCGTAAATTGAAAGCGGCAGATCAAGTGGTGGTGCAGGCCTTTGATTGGAAGTTTTTGAAGAAACTGAGGCAGCTGGCACCGGAAATCAAAATGGGTGCTTTGGGAAGTAAGCCGATCAAAGGGAAGCAGTTTAAGCAGTTGTTTGAACTAAAGCCAGAGTATGTCGGTTGGGGGAGTGGCGATCTCAAGCGAGGTGATGTGGAGCGTTTTCATCAGCAGGGCATCAAGGTGCTGGTATGGACGGTGGACGATGGTGAGGAAATCGCGAAATTTGTCAGTTGGGGAGTCGATGGGATTATCACCAATGATCCCGCTAATACTCGTAAAGTAGTGGAGTCTAATGGAAATGGTTGATTCGCAAGGATGAGTTATAGAATTGCCATTGTGGGAGCTGGGGCGGTGGGGTGTTATTATGGAGCGCATCTGGTGCGCGCTGGGGCGGAGGTGCATTTTTTGATGCGTAGTGATTTGGAGCATGTGGCTGAGAGTGGGCTTTCAATTGAGAGTGTTTCTCACGAAGACTTTGTGGTGCCAGAGGTACAGTGTCATGCTAGCACTGAAGAAATAGGTGAGGTGGATTTGGTGGTCATTGCGATCAAAGCGACTCACAATGAGGTGTTGCTGGAATTGATTCCTCCTTTGTTGGGAAAGGAAACTTGTTTGCTGACTTTGCAAAACGGACTAGGCAACGGTGAATTTTTGGCAGAACACTTTGGGGAGAGTCGAGTGATGGGTGGGTTGTGTTTTGTGTGTTTGAATCGAATTTCGCCTGGAGTGATCAAGCACTTGGGTTTTGGCTTGATCATGATGGGAGAGCTGTGTGGGGCAGCGACGGATCGAACGCGAGAAGTGGGCGAGTGGTTTTCGAGTAGTGGAGTGGCATGCGAGGTGGTGGATGATCTGATGTGGGCTTCGTGGCGTAAGTTGGTGTGGAATATTCCGTTCAACGGGCTGGCGATTTTGGGAGGAGGTATGGATGTGGCTGAGATTTTGGCGGATGAGGATTTACAGATTTTGGTGCGGCAGTTGATGCTAGAGGTGATACGGACAGCGGGAGTTTTAGGTTTTGAAATTCCTGAGAGTTTGGTGGAGGAACAGGTGCGGAGAACTTTGAAAATGGGTCCTTACAGACCATCGAGTATGGTAGATTTCACGGCAGGGCGGGAGGTCGAAGTCGAGGCGATTTGGGGAGAGGCTTGGCGACGTGGAGAAGCGGCGGGAGCGGAAGTGGGGCGTCTGGAGATGATGTATCGCCTGATCCGAGAGAAGACGAGATCGGCTGCTGTTTGACAAAGACGAGCGGGCAACAGAGATTGCTAAATGAAACAAAAATTTTGTAAGTGGATCACCTGCGCCTTGGGCGTTTGCTTTTTTTCCTCAGTGACGGGTGCGGGACTGGCAGAAGAAAAAGATGATCGTCCGAATATTTTGTTCATTCTGCTCGATAATGTGGGCAAGGATTGGTTTCGCAGTTATGGGAGTCAGGAGGATCAGACGCCGACGATGGATGAACTGGCGCGAACGGGAGTCAAGTTCCGCAATTTTTATGTGACTCCGGTTTGCAGCACAACGCGAGTGACTTTGTTGACTGGGCGTTACCCTTTCCGCACGGGGTGGCATACTCACCACGATCCTGCCATTTATGGGGGCGGTTACTTTGATTGGAAGAGGGAGAAGAGCATCGCTCGGGTGCTGAAGGACGCGGGTTATGATACTTGCATTTCTGGCAAGTGGCAGATCAATGATTTGTTTGATCCAGTGCAGAAGGATGCGATTAAGTTGCATGGTTTTGATGATTATTGTTTGTTCCCTGAAGGTAAAAAAGGTCATCCGGCTCACAAAAAGCGTTACTGGGATCCTTATGTGATTCAGAACGGAAAGCGTCTGGAGACGAAGGGGAAATATGGGCCGGATATTTTCACCGATTATTTGATCGATTACATGGCGAAACCTCGCAAGAAGCCGTTTTTTGCTTATTACTCGATGATTCTGACTCACATACCTGTAGGTGAGACTCCAGATAACAAGGGCATGGATCTGTCTCCACGCGAGCAGTTTGCTGATATGATCAGTTATGCAGATCAGTCGATTGGGCGGTTGACGGAGGCTTTGGATCGTTTGGGTTTGCGTGAGAATACGATTATTTTCATCACTACCGACAATGGCACGGACAACGGGGCTTTTCATGGTTATGAAAACATGGGAGGAAAATTTCAAGGACGTGAGGCGACCGTGGGATCCACGATGCGACCTGATGCGAGCGGTTATTATCCGATGAAGGAGTGGGGCATCAATACACCGTTTATTGTGAACTCGCCGGCGTTGATCCCAGGTGGTTGGGAGAGTGATGATCTGATCGATGCGAGTGATGTGTTGCCAACTTTGGCGGACTTGGCTCGTGCTGACTTGCCTCAGGGGGTGACGTATGATGGCAGGTCTTTTGCTGCTCAACTGTATGGTGAGGAGTCAGATGGAGCTTGGCGGCCTTGGTGCTTCACGCAGTATCACAACAAACGAGTGATACGTGGACAGCGTTTTAAACTGTATTCGGATGGCCCTTTTTATGATTTATCAAGCGACCCCTTGGAGTTACGTGACCTGTCTAAGGTGGAAGGTGGGTATCAAGATGAGGAGGTTCGGGCGGGCTATAAACAATTGAAAGATGCGCTCGATTCGATGCCTGAAAATGCTAAGCTGCCGTGGAAGTTTCGCAGTATTTCGGCGAGGGCTTTTGAAGCGAGTGAGGGGAAATGAGAGTAGAGCAGGGAAGGAGAAGGGCGCGGGAGATAGGGAGAATTATTTTTTCTGGTTCAGCTGTTCCATGAGCTTTGTCAGTTGGGTAGGTTTGAGCTGGGACCAGCGGTCGAGTGTGGCATTGGTGGTTACGGCGTTAGACTTTTTCAGTAGTTGATAGGTCTTGAGCATTTGCTGTAGACCTTCAAGGTCGTGGCTTGTGAAGGTCATGTTTTTGAGTTGAGCGTTAATGTTTCCTGCCATGTGAGCGACCAAGAGTATTTCACTGCCTTTGAAATTTTCTTGTTCAAGGTAGGGCATGTATTCTGCCTGGATCGAAATGTGTACCAATTCGGATTCTTCTGCGTAGGCAGCGATGGCACCTATGCTATCGGGGTCCTGTGGTTGACTTTGGAAGGTTTTGAGGGCTTTGATGATGTCTGGTCGGATCTCGGTGTCGGCGATCAGTTGGCACAGGGACTCTCGGAACTGTTGCTGTTTTTGCTGCCGCAGGGCTAAAGATTTTTCATCTTTAGGGGTCACAAAAGTGTGACGGATCTTGATGAAATAATGGGCGTAAATGGCAACAGCTACGCTGGATTCTAGATCGTTGTTGTCGAATATGTCATTGTTTGCAACTTGTTGGCGGTAGCTCATCTTTGCTTCGATCATGGTGATGCCATCGCCGAAAGTGTAAACTTGCGCTTGGTCACCGATCTTGACGTTGCTGTAGATCTTCTTCTTGGTGGCGAGTTGTTGGATGACTTGTTGCGTTTCTCGGATCTGTCCGATGATCGCTTGATGGTTTTCATCATTTTCGAGCAATTTGTCGTCACGTTGATAAAGGTAAACGTCAACTTTGTGATTAGGTGAAAGATAGCGGATGCTGATGTCGTCTCCTTCGAAGCCGCTTTTGCCATAGCGAGAAATTTCCTCAACTTGAAACCCTGCAATTTCTCGGGGCAGGATCAGGTCGGTCTGAGGGTGATGAAAGGCTTTAACTTGATCCCTAGAAGTAAAGTCTGAGGTTTGTGATGAGATAAAGCTGAGGGTCAATACCCAAACGAGCCCAACTGAAGAGAGTGCGCGGAGTGATGGGATGGATTTGCTTGTTTTCAAGTGGGGGGAGGGAAGGGGTTCGTTACTTTCTGATGTCGTAAACTTGGATGCGTTTGACCAGTGGTTTGATTTCTTCGACAAACCTCAGGTGGTCGGGGTGGGTGAGGTAACGTTGCAGGTCTTCGCTGGTTTCAAAAGTGATATCTAAACCGACATCGAAGGAGTGATCAACCACGGCGCGATTGCTAAAAAGGGAACGCCCTGCGTTCACTGAGAGGACTCCCGGGATTTTTTCGAGCCGTTGTGATTGGGCGATGATCTGGTGGCGGTAGCTGGGGTTTCCTGATAGCTTAAGCCAGACTAAGACAATGTGGTGAATACCTGCCTCGGCTGGAGGTGGACCAAATTGGACTCTGACACAGGATGAACTGCTGAGTAGAACTGCTGTGATGAGGGTGAAAACAAAGGCTTTCATGAAGGTTGAGTTACTAATGAAGTGGATTACAGTGCCGTGGTAGTGAAAGAGGAGAATATCAGAGAATCGCACCAAGAATCAACTAGAGAAAAACTCTGGAGGATTATTTTTTTATCGGACACCCCTGCCGGTAAGGCTTTTGATGTGTGGTTGTTGTGGTTGATCGCTGCCAGCGTGTTGGTAGTGAGCCTAGAGACGGTGGATAGTTTGGAATTGAAATATGGGCGTTTCTTTTATCTCTTGGAGTGGATTTTTACGATTCTATTTACCATTGAGTATAGCACTCGCATTTGGGTGGTTAGGCGAAAGCGGCGCTATGTATTTAGTTTTTTTGGGGTCATTGATTTGTTATCGATTCTGCCGAGTTACTTGGAGTTGTTGTTGGTAGGCACTCATTATTTCACCGTGATCAGAATCCTGCGCTTGCTGCGTATGTTTAGGATCTTGAAAATGGCGAGGCATATGAGTGAGGCCAATGTGCTGATGAATGCCTTGGCTGCAAGTCGTGCTAAGATTGCGGTTTTTTTGTTTGGTGTGCTTTCTTTGGTGACTTTAGAAGGCACGCTGATGTATTTTCTTGAGCACGACGCTCCGGGCTCTCAATTCACCAGTATTCCTGAGTCGATGTATTGGGGGATCGTGACGGTGACGACGGTGGGGTATGGTAATATTGTGCCGGTTACGGTATTGGGCAAACTGGTCGCGTCGGCGATGATGATGACGGGTTTTGCGATCATTGCGGTGCCGACGGGTATTGTCAGTGCGGAGTTGCACAAGGAGCTAGCGAGTGTGCGGATGGATACGCGTGAGTGTGGAGAGTGCGGGCTGGTGGGACACGATCCGAGTGCTCGTTTTTGTAAGAGCTGTGGCACGGAATTGTCTCATGGTGATGATGCTCGCGGCGCGCCGATGAATCAGGTGTAGCGTAGGATTTTTTTAAGGATCGGATAAAATATAGATATAGGCTTGAATTTTTTCCTTGTTCTAGGTCACTATCCTAGTGATATGAAAACTTTTCCAAGACTAGCTTCTATTTCCTTTGTGCTGCTGTTTGTTTTTTTTAGTGCATTATCACTACGAGCTATACCTATCACGAGTTCTAAAGGGAAGACGGTGGATTTTGCGGGGGTGAAGTCTGCGAGTTCTGCGGGTTTGGAGGTGCAGGTCAAAAAAGATGGGTCGATTGTCACGCTGCCTTGGTCGCGTTTGGATTTGCGTAAATTGGAAACGGAAAATCCGAAGATTCATGCGGCTAGGAAAAAATCCTTGGAGGGAGAAAAGGTGGATTTGAATTTGGGGTCGTTTGTAGTAGCCAAACCCAAAGATGTGGTGCCAACGGGACGTAAAGCGAAAATGGAGGCGATGGGAATCTATGAAACTACTGTGAAAGGTAAGGCTTCGGATAATTTCTCGACCATGAAGGTGGCGATCAAGTTGCCTGGAGGAAAGGCTAAAGGGGTGTTCGTTTATATTTCGGGGGCAGCGGGGCAGCCTGTAGGGGATGAGAAGACTTTTTCTGCCGCTTTGTTTGATACGACCTCCACGCCGATTGCTACGAGGGGGCCGTGGTTTGCTTATGCTGCGGAGCATGGCTTGGCGATTTTGGGGATTGCTGTGGATGGCGGGACTGGAGCTAAAAAGGGGGCAGCTCCCTATTATGAGGTTGCCAAGGGCACGGGTGATGCGCTCTATCGGGCGATTGATCAGCTTGCTACTGCGGCAAAACGAGAGGAATTGAAAAGTGCTCCGCTGTTGATGTATGGACGAGATGTGGGCGGAGCGGCTTTTGTCTATAACTTAGCACAATGGAAACCCGAGCGAGTCGCTGCGGTGGTCGCTGCCAAGGGCGCTTTTTATAAAACAGAGCCGAGCGAGGCTTCAGCCAAAGTGCCGCTGTTGTTCATCCAGGGGGAGTATGATGATGACTGGAAATTGTATGGAGGTGAGAATTTGGCGGCTGAAGTGTTTGGGAATGCTGCCAAACTTTCACCGAACTGGGTGTATGCTTTGGAGCCTCGTGGCACTTCTGGAGATTCGCTGCAGGTGTTCAGTTTAGTTAAGATTTTTCTCAATACGATCACTCCGCTGAGGTTGGGAGGAGAGGGTCTGAAAGAGGTTGATCGGTCGGCTTCTTGGGTGGGGGGGCTGGAGGCAAAAACGATCTCTAAAGCGGGAGGTAGCACTGAATGGACGGCGTCAAAATCTTGGCTACCCGATGCGCGTTTTGCAAAATCCTGGCAGGCTTTTGTCAACGGGGAGTTTCAGAAGCTTTCAGCGGAGTAATCCAGTTAGAGATTTATCACATTTATTAGGATTCGAAGATTGCTGATGTTGGAGCGGTATTTTCATTTAAAGCAGAATCAGACGTCTCCTGCCCGTGAGGTGATGGGAGGTCTGACGACCTTTGCCGCGATGGCGTATATTTTGGCGGTGAACCCTGCCATTTTGAAAGATACCGGTATGGATCACGCTGCGTTGGTGACCGCGACAGCTCTTGCTGCCGCTGTAGGAACGGCGTTGATGGGACTGATGAGCAATTACCCGATTGCACAAGCTCCTGGTATGGGGATCAATGTATTTTTCACTTACGAGATTTGTTTGCGCATGGGGGTGGCGTGGCAGGGAGCCTTGGCGATGGTGTTTTGGAACGGGGTGCTGTTTTTGATTTTGACTATGACTGGGCTAAGGTCGCAAATTATCAGAGCTATACCAGATGCTTTGAAGATTGGTATGCAAGTGGGCATAGGCTTGATGATTGTATTAGTCGGGTTGAAAAACGGAGGGGTGGTGGTCAGCGATGAAACTACTTTGCTTCGACTCGGAGAGATCTCAGAGGGATGGATGCCGAATTCAGCAACTTTGACCGCGCTAGGTTTGTTGTTGGTGGTGGTGCTATCCATTAGGAAAGTCCCTGGAGCTATATTGATAGGTATTGTAGTGGTGACTATGGTGGGATTGCGGGTGCCTGTCGGTGGAACTGGAGGTGAGGGAGATGCTAGCCTGACTCAGTTGCCCGAGTTATGGGTGGGCTTGCCGGCGTCTTTGGCTCCGCTGTTTTTAGAGCTTGATTGGAGCTATCCATTCACGCATTGGCAGGTGGTTTGGGTGCCGGTGCTCACTTTAATGTTTGTGGACTTGTTTGATTCGATAGGGACGCTGTTAGGTGTGGCGAGGCGAGCTGGGTTTCTAGATGAGAAGGGAGAGTTGCCGAGGATGGACAAGGCTCTAGCCGCCGACGCAACAGCGACTTCTCTGGGAGCGCTGTTAGGAACTTCGCCAGTGACGTCCTACATAGAGTCTGCGGCTGGAGTGGAGGCGGGTGCACGAACAGGTTTGGCTAGCTTGGTGACAGCCGGGTGTTTTTTGTTGGCGCTATTTTTTCATCCTTTGATCCTAAGCGTTCCCGCCGCGGCGACTGCTCCAGCTTTAATATGGGTAGGCATGATGATGCTCTCGGGTTTGCAGTCGATCGAGTGGTCTGATCTACGGCGTACCGTGCCGGCTGTCATAACGATGATCATGATACCTTTTGGATTTGGTATTTCCAACGGTATCGCTTTTGGATGCATCAGTTATTGTGTGGTGATGGCGCTGACGGGTGAAGTTCGAGCCGTTAAAAAAATGATGTATGGATTAGCAGCTATCTTTGCCTTAAAGTTGATTCTGCTGGGGGTTTAGTGTAGCGGCAATGAGTGTAGCTATTCTCCTGCATCCATATAGGGAATCCATACAAGCGGCGGGCTATTTTCTTAGCTTAACGCTTGCAGCTATTCAATTATTATGTTTTCGTTATAAATAAACTTATGAAGAGTAAAGAACGAGGAATACACGAATTATATAGTGAAAATCCAGAAGCTGCCGATGAGGCTTTGTGGGGTAGGAAGGTAGATCCATTCACTCGTCGAGGCTTTATGAGTCGTTCGGCATTGACTGCTATGTCGGCTGCCTTGGGCGCGAAGATTGTTTTTTGGAAAGAGATGCCAAGCGGATTGATTCCAGCGGCATTGGCACAGAGTGACAAGCCATTCAAAATAGTAGGTAAGATCGATGGTTTGACGGTTTTGAACGATCGTCCGATCAATGCCGAGACTCCACCGCATCTGTTGGATGATGATGTGACGCCTGGGGATCGCTTGTTTGTTAGGAACAATGGACATCCGCCAGCATTGGATAGTATTGATCCTGAAAAATGGGTATTGGAGATCGCTGGTGAGTCTTGCAAAAATCCGCAGAGTTTCACTTTGCCGGAGTTGAAGAAAAAATTCAAACATCACACCTATCAACTAACGATAGAATGTGGTGGTAATGGGCGTTCGGAGTTTAATCCGCCGGCTAAAGGGAATCAGTGGTCATTAGGAGCTGTGGGTTGCCCTACGTGGACGGGAGTGCGTTTGCGCGATGTATTGGAGCATTGTGGGATCAAAGAGGATGCGGTTTATACTGGCTATTACGGTAAGGATACGCATTTGTCTGGGAATCCCGAAAAAGTTGCTATTTCACGTGGGGTGCCGATCGCTAAGGCTTTAGAGGATGAATCGTTGATTGCCTTTGCGATGAACGGTGAGGAAATTCCTTGGTTAAATGGGCACCCTTTGCGTTTGGTGACGGGTGGTTGGCCGGCATCTACTTCGGGCAAGTGGTTGAGCAAAATTGTGATTCGCAATCAGGTGCACGATGGCGCTAAGATGACGGGGCAAGCTTACCGAGTTCCTAAGAAGTCGGTGGCACCTGGCACGGCGGTGCCTGATGAGGACATGAAGATCATCGAATCGATGCCGGTGAAATCGCTGGTGACTTATCCGAAATCGGGAGTGAGTCATCCGGTAGCTAATAAATTTGCGGTGCGTGGACATGCTTGGGCGGGAGATCTTGAAGTGAAAGGGATGTTTGTCTCGATTGATTTTGGTTCCACTTGGCAGAAAGCGGAAATCGAAGCTCCGAGCAATCGTTTGGCATGGCAGCGCTGGTCTGCTGAGGTCAAGTTTCCACAAACGGGTTATTATGAAGTATGGGCGAAAGCGGTGGATAGTGAGGGTAGTAGCCAGCCGATGATTTTACCTGGTTGGAATCCTAAAGGGTATTTGAATAACGCTTGTCACCGCATCGCAGTGCAAGCGGTGTGAGCATGGATATTAATTTTTGAATACTTATCTTATGGATCAACTAATCAAGAGAAAATCTAAGAGGGGCCGCTCATGGTTGGTGGGAGTCTGGCTGATGCTGTTGACTTCTCTTTCTGTTATGGCGGCGGATAAAAAAGAGGAGAAGGAAATTCCTCTGGATCCTGTGACGGGCATGAAAATGACGGGAGACTGGGAGTTGGTGCGCAACAACTGTATCATGTGTCATTCTCCGCAATTATTTTTGCGACAAAAAGGAACTTTGGTGACTTGGAAAGAGATTGTGCATTGGATGCAAAAAGAAGGCGGCTTGTGGCCATTGCCGCCCGAACTAGAAGAGAAAATAGTCACTTACCTGGCAGCTAACTATGGCCCTAGCGACGCTTATCGGCGTGCTCCTATCCCCGCGACCTACATGCCGACCAATCCTTACGAGAGTAAAATCAAGAAGGATGTACAGAAAAAACGCGCTGCGGGTTTGATCCCTGTGAGAAAGCCTTGAGTTTTTTCACACTTCATTAGGCAAGAGTGGCGGTGGCTCTACAAGATTTAGTATTTCCACTTGGGGGTTCCTTCTGGATCATCGGCTTCGGTGGCTTTGCCGAGGCCGAAGTCTGCGGGGCGCAAGGCGCGCTTAGCCCAATGTCCTTCGGCTTTGATGAAGCCGTAGAAACTAGGGTTGTAGGGATCTACTAAAGTGACGTCAGCTTCGGCTGGAACTTCGAGGTTGGTGAGGTTGTAAGCGGCGTTGATCACTAGTCGGCGCAAGTCAGCATTGAGTAGATCGGCGGCGGCACCAGTGGTGGTGCAGAAAGAATGCCCTTTGTTTTTGCCGTTGGGGGAGGTGTAGGTGTGCAACCAAGCGAGTGGCATCATGGGCTGGTTTTTTTCACCAGCGATAGCTTCGGATTTGGGGTCGAGGGACTCTGTGACGGCTCCGCGTAAGAGGATGGTGTCGTTGTCTGTCAGATTGACCACGCCGTAAACGTCAGAAACGGAAAAAGCATGGTTCACACCATTGAGGATAGGGTTTTTGGCATTGGCAGGTTCAGGCACTGCGAGTGCGCCTTGCACCTTGTGTATGCCGTGGTGGTTGACCCATTTTTCGCCAAGTATTTTGAGACCGAATTGTCCCCAGCTGAGATTTTCGAACTTGGCGCTGCCGGTGAAGGCGTGGGTGGCGGTGCGAAGTCCGATGACGGGTTTGCCTGCGTTGAGGAACTTACCAATGTGGGCGAGTTGTTCGTCGGGCAGTTGGCGGAAGCGGGTGGCGATGATCATCAGGTCTGCGTCGTCGAGAGCTTCAAGTCCTGGAATGTTGTTTTGGTTGTTGGGGTTGATGGTGCCAGTTTTGGCGTCGATGGCAAAGAGAACCGTGCAATCAAAGCCGTGACGTTGGCTGAGTAGCTTGCCGAGCATGGGAAGGGATTCTTCGCTGCGATATTCTTCGTCGCCGCCGACGAGGACGATTTTTTTCCCCTGACTGGTTCCGTCCTTAGCTGGGAAGTGGAGGAAGAGTGAGGGGTTAGTTGCTGACGCGTGATGAGTGGCGGTGAAAAATACAGCAAGTGCGGAGAAGAGTGTGAGAATGGTTTTCATGATGACTAAGTTTCCAGTAGTTGAGGTGATATTCAAGCGGAAGTGTGCCGTGCTGCTTGCGTGTAGGTGCAAGAGTGCTGGGGGGGGGCTTTGATGAACACCCAGGTCGAATCTCGAATCTGACTAGCTGTGTGTTGCGGGGAGGGCGCTCTCGCAAATTGACTACCCTGAGTCCTTATTTCTCTTTGGGTAGCATTTTGAGATACTTGGCACGAAGCTCTTCGATGGTTTTCTGCTGTGCTGCGATCTTTGCTGCCTGGGCTTCTTTTTCAGCGAGTGCCTTTTTCAGAGCGGCGTCGGCGGCAGCTTGTTGTTGGGCTCGTTCACTGATGAGGGAAGGTGTTTTGGCGACGACGGCACTGGCTTGGTCGATTTGTTTCTGAGTTTTACCCGCATCGGCGTAGGCACCTTTGATCATGCCTTCTAGTTTTGCTAAGCGAGCTTGGAGGTCTGAGAGATCGCTTTTCATGGCATCGGGGGATGCTGTTTTGGCCTTTTCAGGATCAGTTTGTTGGTTGCCTACTTTACCAGGGTTTTGTTTTTTTGAGCTGGCGGCGGCTACCATAGCTTTGGTAGCAGCAAGTTTCAGCGCAGTCTCCAAGACCGCGGAGGATTTTTCTACTAGAGTTTTGCGTCCCTTTTCGATGGTTAGCTTTGCTTCGCTGAGGGTCTTTTTGACTGCCATCAGTGACGAGGATGCTTTTCTGCTATCTTCGGTGCTCTCAGCGACTTCTTCCATCATGTCGTCGAGCTCCTCGGTCATGTCGTCGAGTTTGTCGCTGGCTTTATGCACCTTGAGGTTGACTGCTGCGGCTTGCCATTTTTTGACTAGGTATTGGTTGGTATTCAACTGCAGTTTTGCCATCTCAAGGGTCTTCTTTGCTACGCCCGATTTTTTAGCAACGGTCTGGTAGCTTTTCTCTCTGGCGAGGCGTTGTTTCTCCATGGCATCGGCGTTGACGATGGCTTGTTGTTTGGCTTTTTCCGCTGCTGTCATTTTGGGTTTCATGCCGGCGGAGGCTTTGCTGGCGTCAGCGAGAAGGGTCTGGGCTTTTTTTACTGCGGCTTTAGCGTTAGTATCAGCCTGTTGACTGGCTTTCAGTTGTGCAGCCAAGGTGGTGGCATTTTTGTTGGCGGCAGCCAATTTCCCTTGAGCTTCTAGCAGGGACTTGGTAGCGACCTGCTGAGCGGCTAGCTGTTTTGCCAAGGCGTCGCTGCTTTGTTTTTGTTTAGCGCTGGCGGCGGCAAAGGATGCTTGCAGGGGTTTGAGCTGCGTGCCTACTTCTGCTAGACGTTTTCCGGTAGCGGCTAACTGACCTTTGACCTGGTTGACTTGGTTCACAGCATCTTGGTGTGCTTTGATCAAGGCTGGAGGGGTAGGCTTGGCTGCAGCTTTCATCTTGGCGTCGGCTGCTTGCATGTTTTTGCTGAGGGCTGCGAGCTGATTTTGCTGATCTTTTTGTGCTTTGAGTATGCTTGTGTGAGCGGCTTTAGCGTCGGCTAGCGACTTACTCATTTTTGGATCGACTTTGCTCTGATCGGCTAAAGTTTTGGCTTTTTGCGCGGCGGCATTGAGGGTGGTGACCACTTGCTGGCGCTTGGTGCTTTCAGCTGTCCACTTTTTCAGTTCGGCATTAGCGGCGGTGACGGCTCCTGTCATTTTCTGCAGCTCGGCGGTGCGCTTGGCTGACTCGCCTTGTTTGGTGGTCAGGTTTTGTTGAGATTTTTTCACATTAGCAGCCATCTGCGCGACTTGGGCGATCATGGCTTTGGCTTGTTTTTCCATTTCGACTTTTCGCGCCATGGCGTCGGCGACGGCTTTTTTGGCATCGCCTAGTTGTTTGGCTACGGCGGTGGTTTGTGCGGTAGCGGCTTTTACTCCTTCTTGAAGTTTAGGCATGGTGCCTGCAATTTTTTTCATCGCTAGTTCGCTCTCGTGAAGTTGCCCATCGATGCTAGGAGGATTGGCGATAAGGGAAGCGACTTCTTTGCCGCTTGTGGCATCCCAAATTTTTATATTTCCTTTCCAATCTCCACTGACGATGCGTTTGCTGTCGTTGGTGAATACGGAACTCATGACGATGGCATCGGAAGCGGTGATGGATTTTTCGAGTTTGCCGTCGGCTTTCCAGATTTTAACCGTTTTGTCGCGGCCGGCGGTGACGAGGCGACCGTCGGGGGCGAAGTTGACTGACAGGACTCCACCTGTGTGTGCGTTCCATTTTTTGACTTGTTTGCCTTCGCCCATTTCCCAGAGGATGACGGTGCCGTCTTCACTGGCAGAGGCGAGCACGTTGGCATCGGAGCGCCAACTGAGTGAGGTCACGGCATTGGAGTGACCGTTGAGGCTGTAAAATTCGATCGCGGTTTCTGCTTCCCAAACGAACAGGTCTCCTCCTCGCCCTCCAGAGGCGAGTAATACGCCATCGGGACTGTAGGCGAGTGCCATCAGCCAGTCGGAGTGTTTTTTGATCGAGAAAAGTTGTTCGCCAGTGATGGTATCGAAAATTTTCATGTTACGACCTGGCCCGCCGAGGGCGACACGGCGATTGTCGGGACTGATGTCTGCGCCGAGCACGATGTCGAACTCGCGACCGACTTCGATGACTCGATTGCCGTTTTTGATATCCCAGACGACGACACCACCTTTTTTACCACCACGTCCGCCGCCGCAGAGCAGTAGGCTGCCATTTTGACTGAAAGATAAGGCCTGGGGATAACCTTCTGGGTAAGGCAGGATGCCGAGCAATTCTGCTTTTTCACTTTGATAGAGCAGTACTTGTTTTTGCCCTGCGATGGCGACGATGGGTGCCCAAGGGCTACGTGCCATATCAGGAACGGCGTTAGGTCTCTCGGTGACGACGGCGGGTTCGAGCAGTAAATGCTGGGGCATAGGAGCTGGACCGTCGGGTTTGACTCCGACACTGCCGACGAGGTTCATGTCGAGTTTGGGCTTGCTGCTTTTTTTGGCTACTGAGCCAGAGGTTTCGAGCAGTCCGCCGTCGATCCATTTTTTGATCAGCTCTATTTCTGGATCGGGGGCTTTAGGTTTTTTGGGCGGCATGTAAGGCTCTTCGCTGTGCGCCATCAGAGTGTATAGGCGTGAGGAGCCGGAGTTTTCTGTTTCGGCAATGCTGCCACCGCTACCGCCCGCCATGGTGGATCCGTAATTGCTCAAGTCGAGTCCGCCTTTGGCTTCGTCGGGATTATGGCAGTTCATGCATTTGTCTTCGAAGAGCGGGAAGATGTGTTCTTCATAGGTGATTTTCTCGATTTTCCCTTTTTTGGCGTCAGCTGCGTAGAGGCTGGTCGATAGGGCTGATAGGGAAAGCGCAAGGGATGCGATCCATGCGGATGAGGACGGTGTTGGGGTAAGTCGTTTCATAGTAGATGTGAAATTTTCCGTAGTGCAGTTTAGACTTCGATGGTTAATAAACGTTCAAAATTTTAAATGTTCAAAATTTTGGAGGCGGAGATGCTGATTTTTATCAGGGCAGCGGAGGGTTCGCTTTTTTGGAGACTTGATTTTTGAATGAGTAGAGCCTAGGTCGCCAGTGGAGCAAGGCTCCGCGTAAATTGACCAGGTTAGTGCGGTTATTGAATTTATCGTAGCTTTTACCTGAGGTAAAGGTGTTGTATTGGGTGTAAAGAGGACTTTGTTAAGCTAAGTATAGCTGTTTTTGCTGTGTCTATGTATGTCTATAACGTTATGAGATTAAATCGAAGGAGAGAGGCACTGAAATCTGATACTTGTTGCCGTTGCGGTGTGTGTTGGTTGCTGATGGTTTTGGGGATGTGCTTGAGCGGGGCAGGATTATTCGCTCAAGAGGGTAAAAAGGAGGATGTGTTAGCGATCAAGCAGATCAGCGAAGAGGCGGTCAAGGCGATGGCGGCAGCAAAAAAGGGGGCTGCTGCGGGGGGATCGGGCGATGTTTATCAGCGGATTTGTATGAATTGTCATGGGGATAAAGGTCAGGGCAATGTGCAGTTGCGAACGCCTTCGATTGCTGGCTTGCCGGATTGGTATATCATGGCGCAGCTAAAGAAATTCAAAAGTCGCTTACGTGGGGCGCATGAGAAGGATCTGACGGGAGCTCAGATGCACGCGATTGCGATGAGCTTGAGTGAAGACCAGATGAAGTCAGCTGCGGAGATCATCACTCGCATGCCTTTGATTGCGACTCAAAATACTTTGAAGGGGGATGCGGCTAAGGGTATGTATATTTACATGGATTTCTGCATGGCTTGTCATCGCTACAATGGTTCGGGAGAAGTGGCTTTGCGTAGTGGGCAATTGGTGGGTTTACAGGATTGGTATATGCTGGGTCAGTTGGAAAAATTCCGCGCGGGCATACGTGGCGCAGATCGTAAGGACGAGGACGGCATGCGAATGAGAGAGAGCGCGAGTAGGCTGAGGGATAAAGATCTGGCTAATGTGTTGGCATATATAGCTCAATTGGCACAGCAATATGTGGGTGAGTTGAATGCAGCGGCAGGGAAAACAACTGGTGGGAAGTGAAGAGTGGTCAAGCTGCTACCAATGAGCGTGGCATCGCGATGGTTTTCACGGAACATCGCCATTTTTCACATTGATCACAAGTGAGGACAGGGGGATTTGACTTTGTTTAGATGATCAAGATGTTATCTTTTGTCCCAAAGGGATTCAGGCGACAGGCCACGGTGTAACCATGTCTCACATGGCAGGGTTTTCTAATACTAAAAAATACGATAAGTGGCCTTAACTAAGTGCCATCGGGATTAACGCCTATTTATACCGCACCTCCTACTTTTATTAAAGTTTGCCCTCTTACTTTTACAACAACTGGTTGTAGATAATGGTAGGGACCCTTGTTTTTAACTCCTTAAATTTTATTTTCTTGATAGTATTACCCACTGGAGAGTGATAAGTTAGTGAATTGCGCATCACCCGGCAAAGCGCATGGACTCAGCCCTCTTTCTATCGATTCTGGAAGATATGAATTTCTCGATGATTCCCCCAGTTATTGAACCTTTGAGAAA
>JAKISY010000078.1 GCA_021648365.1 Verrucomicrobiales bacterium | reverse complement strand
TTGCTTCCCACCCCACCTCGCGGTGACGCAGTTACTTCAAGTTCTCGTCAGCACAACGGCTGCCAACGGCCAAGGTATCTCACCTCGGAAGAGGACGCTGCTTTGCAGCGCACTAGTGTAGGTGTCCCCACCTGCTTCCTTTGACCGTCTGCTCACCTTCACCGAGTGATGACACCCACACTACAAATAAAAACCTCCCAGCCATTCCTTTTCTTTACTCTTATCCGTGTAAATCCGCGCTATCCGCGGTCCAATTCTTAGGTGCTCAGTAATTCATGTTATTACTTCCTCCACCGTGTTAATTTTTCTGATTTCTCTTGAAATAAAGCGCATATTTTGCCTGTATAGATAACCATGATTTCCCGTTCCTGTTTATTTCTTTTACTGCTCACTCTCTGCTTATTTTCCACTAGCACGCCAAGCTTTGCTCAAAACAAACCTGTCAGTGAAAAATCGGCCAAATATCTAAAAGCACTAGAAAAACGCCCCTTCTCCGACCTGCTCTTCGAACGCTTTTTTGAATCCTGGTTAGAAGACCACAGCATCGAACAAGGTTTCGCCTACCTCGATACTCAAAGCAAAAAATCCCCTGCTGCGCAAATCCTCTTAGCCCGGCTTTATCAACGCCAAGGGCAACTCGATCAAGCGGCGAGCGCTTACCAAACCTTTGCTCAATCCCCCGACAACCCCGCCAATCTAAAAAACCTCGCATGGCTGGAACACGCCCGTATCTCCCACCTCAAGCGAGACTACAGTGCTGCCCTGAAATCCATCACCCTAGCACTGGAAAGCCAAAACAACAGCGACCCTAAAACCACTATCGAACTGAGCAAATGGCACGGAAGGCTACTACTGAAAACGGGCAAGACCCCAGCTGGACTCAAAGTCTGGCAACAACTGCTCGCAAAGCACCCCAAGGACGACCTCTTGCGCGAAGATGTCATCGCGCTATTGCTCAAGGAGGGCGTCTATGACCAAGCGGTCATAGAACAACAAGCCTTAATCGCCACTGCCGATGCCAAACGAGATGTTCACCACAGCGTATTACGCAAAATCGAACTAGGGAAAATCTACCTCAAAGCGCGACGACGCAAAGAAGCCCTCGCGCTGTGGCAAAGCACCTTGCCTCTCGCAGGCAACGATACTTGGTTAGAACGCGAGCTGATCGCCCTGATCGAACAAGACTTTCGCCGATCGAATAACCTGTCCGGCTGGCAAACAGCTCTCGACAGCATGATCGCCTCCGAACCCAAGCGCCTCGCCCTGCATATCGCACGCGCAAAGATCCTCACCGAACGACAACAAAAAGACGCTGCTCTAGTGGCTTGGAAACAACTGCTCGAACTCACCCCGGGCGATCTCGATACTCGCTTGCTCTACGTCCATGCCTTGATCACACTCGATCAGTTAGAACCTGCCATCACCCAACTCAGCTCGCTATGCGAACAATTCCCCAACGACGAAGAGTTACTCTTCCAACTAGCAGACTTACAAGATCAAGCAGGACAAAAAGCAGCTGCTGGCAAAAGCATCGCCGCCTACCTCAAACAATCGGACGGCAGCGAATATGCTCACCTCCGCGCAGCAAAGAAACTCCAGCGTTTCGAGCTGATCAGCGACGCGCAACAACTCTACGAAAAAATGGTCGCTCGTTTTCCCGATTCCATTTCCGCTCAAGATAGCTTTGCCCGATTCCTCTATCAGCATGATCAGAAAAAACGCGCCCTACAACTGTGGCAATCCATCGGACAATCAGGGGGCCTCCAGCAACTACTCGCCGCTACCCGCCAACTGCGACACCGCAGCGAGTGGCAAACTGCCTACGATCTCATGCAACAACGACTCGATGCCTTTGACCAACAAACCCTGTTCCTGGACAGCATCAGTCAACTTGCTCTGGAACTGGATCACCAGCAACAAGCCCTCACCTGGAGTTTACGCCGTCTAGAACTCAGCTCAGGTAACGACGAACTACAACAAGCCATCGCATGGACCCTGCGAACCGCCACGCAAGGAAAGCTGCTCAAAACTTTAGCGGAAAAATTACAAAAAGAGACACCCTCCACTATTGCCAAAACTTGCCTACTTGCCGCCACCCAAGAACGCCTCGGCGACGTGAATTCTGCCATCGACACCCTTAGCAAGCTGCCACAAGCGGAACAACTCAACGAGCTGATACTGATCACGCTAAGCCAGATCCATAGCAGACAACAGAACTGGGCAGCCGCAGCTTCGACGCTAGAGCGCCTCATTGCCACTCCAGCTGGTCACAAACCCAGCCACATCAGCGACTTGATTCTACTCTATCAAAAAAGCAAAAATCTAGAAAAAGCCCTGCACTGGACTCGGGAATGGAAAAAACTGGTCAACGCTTCCCCTGCCCCTTGGTTGCGCGAAGCCAACCTGCTCGCTCAACTCGATCGCCACACACAGTCTCTCAAGGTCTTGCAAAGCGCGGCTCGTCGCTTCGAAGAGAATGATCAAATTCAAGTCAAACTAGCACACGCCTACACCCAGGCGGGTTATCCAAAAGAGGCAGAGCACGTTTTGTGGAAACTCTACGAATCCACAGACGATGACTGGAAACGGCGCAGCACCATCAAAGGCATCGTCGAAATAGCACAAAAAAACAAAACCAGCCAACAAATCATCGAGCGGCTCAAAGAACAACAAAACAATAATTCCCAATCCGTCTCGCCACTGCTCTCCTTGGCAGAAGCCTATCGCCTACTTCACCAGATCCCGCAACAAAGAGACGCCCTCGACGCCGCTCACCGCCTGGATCCCAACAACATCCAACTGCTGCACCAAATAGCGACCGCAGCACAAATTGACGGACGCATCACTGATGCTATCGCCAGTTTAAAGAAAGCACGTAAGTTAGACTCCAAATCTCGCAGCTCCGTGAAATTAGCGCAACTCTACATGAGCCTCGGCAGGGCACAAGACGCTCTCGACCTGCTCGACAACTTACCTGCAGGAAATCAAAGCAGCCCCGAACGTTTGATCGAACTCGCACAAGTCACCATGGCACTCGGCGAATGGGAAGTCGCCGCCCGATTTTTGACTTCCAAAATGAACGATCACCCCGATCACATCCCACTGCTCTACCTGCGTGCCGTCGCCCTACTTGAGAGCGAGCAGCCAAAAGCCGCCCAGCAAGCATTGCTCGAATTACTAAGCCTAGAAATGATCCCCAACTCAAACAAACCTACCTTAACGTTTTTAAGCCATGCCTATCGACAGCAAATGCGATCAAACATCTCCACTTCGCCATTACAAAAACCTCTTAAAAAATTTGAAACTCTAGCCAGTGCCTATCAACAAGCCGGAGCCTACCGCAACAACTTCGGGCAAGGGAGGATCTTCAGCCTACGACTTGCTAACTCACCCTACCAGCAGGCACTGCCCATCGCACTGCCCAGCGATACGTTTACCTTGCGTGGCATGACCCTATATCACCTGCACCGTTTGCAGAACCACCTGCTAACCGCTGCTCAAGCCGATCTAGTCGATGAAAAAATCGCCCGCAGTGGATTGCCTGCTTTTTATGCCGCTTTCATGAAATTCTCTGCTCCGTTTATATTTCAAGCTCATTCACATAATGACCCGGCTTTCCTGAAAAAAATTAAAACCTTCCTGCTCAAGCACCAAGACCAAGCGGAAGCCGCCCTGATCTGGATTCAACTTCTCGATCAAAAGCACCTCTATGACGAAAAAAGTGCCGCCATCTTTCTCGGCTCGATCCAACAACACTATGGCGCACAAGCGCACGCCCTCGCTTTGATCAAACTGAAAAACATGGGGTTCACTGATGACTATGCGGCTCAACTCAGCGACAGCCTCGATGTCATCAAAGAACCTGGCTATCACCTGATCGCTGCGGCGTCGAACCAATTGGTCAGATTGGCAAAGGCTCCAGCTGATGAGCACTCCAAAAAACTGCGTGGCAGCCTACTCAAACTTTTGAAAAAAACACCCGCCTCCAGTTCACTGAACCCACAGATTTACGCGCTTCGGGCTCAAGCTTACACCGCAGCAGACGATCTCGACGCCTGGATCGAGCTGTTGCAAAGCGAAAGAAAAAAAGGAAGCTCGCTCACTCAAAAAACTCCCGCCCCCCAACCCAATCCGCTCAACAGCAGCGCCATCCATGGTCAGACACGCTTTGGATCTCCCCCTGCTGAGCATCTGCTTCGCGCCCCCAACGGCTTCTCCCCCGCACTCGCCGCCTACCTCATTCATCTCAACCTTCAATCTCACGCTCTCACTAAAAAACCCGAGACTTGGATCAAGCACTTCGCCAAGGATCCTATTCTTTACGCTCTGCTCGCCCGAAGCAGCAACCATCCTCCGCTCACCGCTGTAGCACTCGAAAACTTGAAAAAAATCCCAGCTCAAGAGACTAACAATGTCCTCAACGCCTCCTTACTGATCGCTTTGCACCAAATCGAAAATCAACAAACAACACAAGCCGTTCGCTCCCTTGAACACCTTGTCAAAAATTCCAATAAACCCGAGCTCAATAAAAAAATCGACTTTCTACTCGTCCAGCTTGCCAATGATGACAACAAGAGCAGCGACCCAGCTAAGCCGAATGCCCTACGCAAAAGCGGCATCGCAGCTGCCTTGCGACTGCGAGTCTCCCCGCTGGTCGACTCCCGCTACGAATGGCAGCAAATCGCCCGCATCCTCGTTGCTTGGAAAATGGCAGATAAAGCTCAACGCCCAGCAAAGCTACTCGCCAACCACTTGGCTATTTACCAAAGAAATACTTTTGGGCAGCATACCCAAGTTCCAGCGCAACTTTCTTCCATGCCCAGCTTCAAAACTTTTACCACCCAATTCAATCGCATCCAAAAAAACAACCCCTCCCCAGATGCGCTAGTTCGACTCACTGCGCACCAACTGCCCATCTTCGCCAGTGGACTGCTGAACTTCCAAGGAGAAAACAGCAAACGCCAAATACAATCCATCCGCCAGCAACTGGAACAAAAGAAGCTCATCCCCCAAGTGCTCGACCTAGCTCGCCCGGAGGAAAACGCCCCTCTTTTGCAACACGCTCGTTTCGCAGCCATGAACGATGCGCTCGGTCAAAGTTCAGTAGCCCTCCAGCTCTACACCCAACTGCTCGAAGAGTTCCCCAAGCACCAAGCTTTGCGCTTACGGCAATTCCAACTATTAGCCGAATCGGAACCCGACAAAGCACGCAGCCAACTGCGCCTGCTAGCTCAAGACAAGGACATCCTGCCCCATTTAGTTACCGCCCTGCAAGCTCTAGCTCGGCTGCCCTACAAAAGCATGAAAAAAAGGCTCGACGTCGCCGAGTGGTTATTAACCACCTTTGATCAACTCTCCAAGGTCGATGCCAACTCTCCCATCGCAATTGCTGACCCCTTCGCCGACCCCGGCGAATACCGTTGGAGCACCCAGTTGGCACAATCGCTCAACCAAGCCCACCGCGACGGCGAAATCAACTACCCCACCCTTACTGACCAAGGCAGAGACCCATTTAACTACGATCCTTTTAGCAAGGAGAAAAAGAACCTGCCCAAAAAACCAGAACACCTGCTGCTCTACATCAGCTCTAATCACAAACGTATTGATCTACTGCGACAGCTACTGATCAAGCAGATCGAAACAGGAACTCAATCCGAACAAGCTTTCGCCTCATTAGTTCGATTGAATGCACAGACTCAAAAGCCCGACTCCGAACTACTGCCCTATTGTCAAAAAGCCCTACTGCACAAAAGCAATATTTACCGACTGCTAGGAAATGCGCAACATCCTAACAAAGAACTTAATCAAGGTAAGCTCCGCTGGAAAAATCCTGACAACCCCGTGCCGCAGTACAGCGCCCAAACACCACTGTTGTGGATTATTGAATACGCCTTTCACCACCAGCAACCTGAGCTGCTCGAAATTCCCCGCCTATTTGCAGACTCACCAGCGACCGAGGCAGCATCGCAAGCTCAGTTCGTCATCAAAACCCTCTCCCCCTTGTATTTCTGCCCAGATGAGCAATTCACGCAACTCGCCGATCACTTGCTGGACAAAAAAGTGATGACATCAAATGCAAACAACCCAGCCGCAGTTCAGATCAATAAAAATATCATCAACGCCGTCATTCTACGTGCCCTCGCCTTGCGCCCAGCTGTGGAAAAAAACTTTCCCTGGCAAGACTTCATCATCGCTCGCCTCGGCGAACAGGCGAATGCCTACACCTACCAAAAATGGACAACCCTATACTGTCGTGCGCTGGCTCAGAGTCAAGGTCATGACTCCCTGGTCAAATTCATTGAAAAAATAGCTCTGCGCCTGATTGGAGATCCAAAACAACAAAAAGAACTCATTTCCACCTACCTTCGCATTAACCTACTAGGACGCCGATCATCCGACCCGAGCCAACAACGTTTGCAATACTTTGTCGGGCTACTGGCATCCCTCACCGCCTTCCCCGAAACCGGATTCTACGCTCTGGAAACCGCACACCACTACGGTTTGCAAAACAAGCAAAGCTTTATCCAATCCGCCAAAATCTCACGTGGCATGCAAGTCAACGACTCCGCGAGCCTACTCGCCTTATTTGACAACCCCTACCTCACTCGTGATCTAGCCAATTACGACACCTTCCCAAAATCCGAATACCCCAAACTTTTCACCGCCAAAAGCAAATCCAGCTCCATCGTTAGCGAAACTCTGGCGCGGGTGAAACGCCATTGGCAGAGTAAAAAAGGAGAACTAGATCTGCTTAAGAAAAAAACACTTTCAGCTCAAACTTTTGGAGAAAAACTACTAAGCGCTAACCTAGCTAAAGATACACAAGTTCAGACCTTGCTCGTATTTCATAACTCCATCAAAGGTATCAAGCAACTCCCTGCTAAAAAACAATACGAGATCGCGCTGCTCGCATCCGATCTCATTAACCTCACCGAGCCCAATCATTTTTCTGATAATGAACTGCGAACTACCGCAATTTGGCTACAACAACAGTCTGGCAATAGCCCTTTGGTTGAAATTGAAAAAATCATCGCTGCCAAATCTATTTCTGACCTAAACATCAAGCCAAATCAATTCCTAGAGCATATCGCTAATACCATCATCATGGCGGTTCCTTACGATTTAAATAAAGCCTACTCAGCTTTTGAAAACGCAGCCATTATTGGCGAATCTTTAGTGCAAAAGAAAACTATCAGGCTGGATAAAACTCCATTCTCGCAACGTCTGTTTGGCCGCATCACATACAGAATCCCGTTTTCCAGCGCCTACTTTTTTGCTCACCAGGCTTTCACCTCGGAAAAACTCCCTCCCATATTCAGTTTAATGGGAATGAACGGCACACTCAAACAAGAGTTTAAAATGAAGCTCAATGCAGACAAACTCATACTTCTGTCAGCACATTTATCTAAAATTAAAGTATTGCTCAAAACGGAGCACCTTTCCGCCTTAGCCATACCCGTCTTTTCGGATATCCTCGATTCACAGTCTTCCGCCTTCCGAGAGGCTCTTCTAGAGTGGACTCAAAACAACACTCAATACTCAGAATTTGCCAAAGACATCCAAATCGCCCTCATCGCAAAACAAAAAGACGACAGAACGCTCGACGAAGCACTTTCTAAGAGGCTTCATTCTGCTCTCCAGCCCCCAAAAACCCCTGTGAATTTGCGGTTAATCCTGACTTACTGGTTATACTACTACCATGTAAAAACATCTAACAATGACAGAGCACTCGATATCTCAACCGAGACCTTAGCGCAAGCGTGGGATCTATATGGCAACAATGTCCCTCAACGCTTTGCCAATTCCATACTTTATAAACATTTCAGATACCATTCCGGCCCTCCAATGGAAATTCCACCTGAAACTATCAACCATCTCTCAGCGGCGTTCCGTTCAGCTTTCCTTGAAGAAAATAACCATAATATTAGAACAAACCAAACTAAGCAGATATCACAGTTCATCGATAGCATTTTCAAACTTCAAATCGCTTCCGACAACATAAAAGATGCCGAACTACTATTGGAAACATTTCAGGACAAATTGCACAGCCACGGGGATATATTCGTCATTCTGGTTAAAGCTGGAGCATTTGAATTAGCTCAGAAGTTTTTACGCCAACACTGGAAAATGATTTTATTGAAACAAAGCAATCAGCGCTTTGACAAAAAAATGGGGGATCAATTCGAACCCTTCTTGGCAAGTATATCGACGGAGCCCAAATGGCTACAATGGGTCGCCAGGTCTGTCTTTTTACAGCTTTTCGATTCAACTTCAGAATATATCCCCAAAGCAGTAGGATGGCCTGAAGAGAATACACGTAGATTAGAAGCTGCCAAGACTCTGAATGCTGCAGATTTTCCTGATACAAACTCCCTACGACGAGCTATACAATCCGTTCAGCACATTCAGTTTGCTGGCCAGTACCTCGGAGATGCACTCTCCAAAGCTTCTCATTCCCAAACTCTTAAAAAAATTATTGCGATCAAAGATTCAAAAAAACGTTACATCGAAGAAGAAATTTTTTACAGTGCCCTTCGAATAAATCTAGAAAACGGAAAACTGGGGCGCTGGCATCAGGTTCTTTTAGAATTAAATGACTTGCCCTCCCAAAGAGTAAGGAAAGACCATGTTGCTCGGCTTTCGTCTACAGCCCTGAATCACGCCGCTCAACGTCCAAAAGAATCAGCACCCGCTTTAAACCTTATGCCAATTTGGATCGAACTTGTGAAATACGGACCAGATATGAACAAAGAACAACTCTATAGATTTTTAAGCTATCCAGTTGCACGAGCCTTAAAAAGCAAATCCACAAAGGAGCTGGACACCTTTTTTTCCGCAGCTCCACCTCAAACATTAGATGTATTTTCCAGCATCCTCAACCGATCAGCAAGCACACTAGAGTCACAAATTCGCTATTTGGCTTTCGGGGTATCCCTGTCTTCTAGTTCCAAGGACTTTTCTAAACACTTCAAACCAGGTTTCTCAAAATTCGCACAACCTTCCCTATCACAAGCTCTCAGCTCCAGCTTCACCAAAATATCTTCCGCCAAAGATATCGCCCCCAAACGCAAAGACTTCATAAGAAAAATCGTCACCAAAATGAACACAGCCTCCAGCACGCAGGAGATACGATCCATCTTCGACCATGCCTGCAAGCTCATCGACCAAGAAGTGATGGCTGGCAATCGCGAGTGGATGGACAATGATGACAACGGCTGGCTTTACCCTTCCGTTTTTTTCCGTGAATACTGCAAAAAAGCATCTATTTATCATCCAAATGATTACATCAAATTATCATCGGATTCCAAATCTCATTATTCTAGTAAACGTGCCACCAACTGGCATCCCGTCGCGCTACTCTGCGATACCCTGTGGAACGATCCTCCTCCAAACTTCTCCTTTACCTGGTCCAACATCTATCGCTTAGATGAATTTTTCGCCCACCACTGGGAAATCAGTCAGCACGGCGAACTCCCTGAACTAGCTCTCGATCTCTTTTTTCCCGAACTACGCAAAGCTCTGCCTGCCGATCAAAAAAACTGGGGCGATACCAGCGTATTCCTACCCATTTTCTACGAAACCTTCCGCGCCATTCGTGATCCACAACAAGTGGTGGCCGCCATCCAACTCGCCGATAAACTCGCCGACAAAGAAGTGCTCGCTCGCGAGTTCGCCATGGCAGGTCGCCTGTGGCTCACTACCTACCCACATCTGCCCGAAGCAGCCAAAAATCTGGCTAATCCTGACGCCTGGATCGCCAGAGCCAACGAGGCTTTAGACTCCAAAACCCTCTCACCCAACCTGCGAGCCTGCCTAGCTCGCCACTTCCTCTACCGCGCAGCAAATAACTGTCCCAAAAAACTCCAGCAGCGGATCATCGAGGAAATCACCGAACTGGTCATGCACGACGCCCCCCTCAATGGCTGGGAGCTCTCCGTTGTGAACAATGCCCTGCTAAGCATGCCACGTGACAAACCCTGGTGGAAAAACGCAGTGAAAAACTACATCGCTGCCTGGAATCACAAAAGCCGCTTTGACGGATTAGAAAAGCCTGAAAAAATCCCTTTCCAACCCAAGCTAGGTCCCGTATTGACCATGCTCTCGCTGCAGCTTGAATCTGGACATACTAAAGAAGCTAAGCAATTGATTAAGCTCCATGAACCTGCCTTGCAAACTAGCACCTCTGCCATATCTCTGATGATCCTGCATCAACAGCACGACTTAGCATTGCGTTGGACAGAAAACAATATCAACAAACTCAAGTCCCTAAGCAACCGCACTGTCGGCGGAGCTTCTGCGATCTACTACACAGAAAAACTTGATCAGCAATTGGATGGATTTTTACCAACGATCAAAAACCAAGAGCAGCGAATTTTATTAGCCGCCATGATCACTGCAGCCCCCCTTGATCCCCGATCAAGGCAATCGCAACAAAAACAATTGCGCAAAAAACGCGTGACAAACTTAGCCAAAGAATTCCTCGCCATGCCCAAGGGCACTAGCAAAAACACAAAGAAAATCATCCAATATATCAGTCATCACTGCCAAGGTGGCGATGCTTTAGAGCCCCTTCTCGCAAAACAATTCCAATCAAGTTCAATCGAGGAAATCTCCTCACTGCCCTCCAAAATTGAATTACTTCATCCCGTCATCCAACCCCTCGCTAGTTACGCCAGCGCCCAAGCGCTACGTGGCAATACTGAACCTCTAAAAGAACTGATGCGCCGGATCGCCACTACCAGCAGTAAAGGCAATAAATGGCACTACAAAATAGAAGTCGAACAAATAGCCGCCAGTTTATTTCGTAGCATCGTTCTTGAACTTCGCACCATGAACCCTCAGCAAATCAAATGGGCAAAAGAAGCCAGCCAAATCTATTTTGAAACCCTGCTTGGCGACGTAGTATACAATCAGCTAATCTACCTCAGCCACACCCACATCGTCTTAACCGCACTCGTAACAGGAAAACCGGCGCCAGCAAACTGGAATCCGGAGATGTCAGAGCAAGGACAAGAACATTTCAAGAAAATATCACGCAGCAAATATGTCACCCCTGCCTCCAACATCCTCGACCAACTACTACCAAGCGACCACTCAAAATTCAAACTCGCCAAACAAGCCCTAGAAAATCAAGTTTGGCTCACCCCAAAAGACTGATTCACCGCGCATCCTTTGGAGTGCAGGCGGCTTGACGCCGCTTTGTTTGCACACTTATCACCCACCTTGTCTCCGCCATACCCATCTCACCTGATCGCCTGAAAAAAGCACCTTTCTGCCGTCCACAGAGAGAACCACTGTTGCACATCGACCAGCAACTGATCCAACTCCTCATCTGGCACCACCTGCATGCACGCCTCCAGTGCCGCCCCTATCGTTCCGCCCGCTTGTAAAACCTGCAACAACTCATACTGCGGATGGGTCAGATCATACCTACGCACAATGTAATCACGACGCGAAATCGCCACATAACTCACCACCGCGTCTGGATAAGCCACCTCCAATTCATCCTCATTGGCACGCACGGCGGTGTACATCGTATTCACAGGATAAGCCAATGCCACCAACTTCAAACAAGGCGGTGTTTGCAGCGCTATCTGCAACCACTGCTGCGCTTCAATGCCCTCCACATCACTCATCTCCAGCATCGCGGCCTTTTCCGTTCCAGGCCCGTCAAACACCTCGTAAATGATCCATTCCAAAATAGCTAAGTTAATCAACAAATCCGCCCAGTCCGACTGTTCTTGCTCATCTTCAGAGTCAGGTCGCGTCTCACGCAAAAAATCGACAAAACTATCGCCAAGTAAATTTAAGGAATAGCGCTTAGACGGATAGGTCTGCAAGTAATCAAAAGCAAAACTATCAAACACCTCATCTCCTAAAATGCGTTTAAGCACAGGGTAGACATCGCCCACACATTCGATCAGGCGCGCATAATAAGCGTTAGCGTAAATCGCCAATCTATCCGCCGCATCCAGAGACCTTGACCGTGTCACCACCGATTCCAAATTTCCACGCCCCGCATCGATCAACGCACGCGCCGCCTCCCCGTCCGCACCACTCAAGACTCCGTCAGGGTGCGTGATCACTGCCTGCATCCAGCGTTGCACTCGATCGAGATCCGGTGCCGTTTCTTTTGCTTCAGTATTCATTTTCATTCCACCTCCACTACCGAATGATGCAGCGGGTGTGGCGAAACTGCCACAAGCTTATCCTTCCCCTCTGCCTTCAACGCTTGTTCTTGCTCCCATTCCGCCACAGGACCTTGCACGCCTTCGCCGCGGAGGTAGCTTTTCGATTTCAACACCTCAGCATGCAGTTCCTCAAAAGGCGGAATATTAGCATCCCATTCCAACAAGGTCGAAACCCCACCGGTTAGCTCATGCGCCAAGCGATACAAAGCCCATACTTCAGCGATTATTGGATGGTCATGGGTATCAATCAAATGGGTGGTGCAATCCGTGTGCCCTGCTAGGTGAAACTGCACCACCCGGTCATGAGGAATCGCGCGAATGTATTCCTCGGGATCAAAATCATGATTGCGCGCCGACACATAGACGTTGTTCACATCCAACAACAAACCGCATCCCGTTGCCTGCGTCATGCGACTCAAAAATTCCCACTCACTCATCGTCGATCCGGTGAAACCGACATAGCTGCTCGGGTTCTCAAACACAAAAGATCGCTCCATCACATCCTGCACCACATCGATGCGCTCGATCACATGAGCCAATGACTCCTCCGTCAAGGGAATCGGCAACAAATCGTGAGAGTTCTGCCCCGCCACCCCCGTCCAACACAAATGATCCGACACCCACTTGGCATCGATCTCTAGGGCGAGTTTTTTGAGCTTTTCCAAATAGTCAAAATTCAAAGCGTCGGTGCTACCGATCGATAGCGACACCCCATGCATCACCAACGGATAATGCTCGGCGATCTGATCCAGCACATGACGCGGACGCCCTTGACTGTCCATGAAATTCTCCGAAATAATCTCAAACCAATCCACCTTCGGCCGGTTTTTAAGGATATACTCGAAATGCGGCGTGCGCAGCCCCAGCCCCAACCCAAGGTTTTCATGCCCTAATCTTTTTGCCACTTCCATGCTTTATAATGTAGAACAGGTTTGTAACCTGTGTTCCGATATTCCAAAATGTAGAACAGGTTTACAACCTGTGCTCCGACGACAGCTTGAAAAGCTGTTCCACACACAAAAAAATCCGCTGCCAAATACCCTCGCAGCTGACAGCAGAAAATTTACGTAAATACCCTACTTAGGCGCAGGCCCCACTTTGATCCCCGCTTTTTTAGCTTGTTTCTCAAAAGCTCTACGCGCTTTTTTCCAAGTTTTCTTGCTCAAAGGAACCGAACACTCACCTTTCCCTTTACAGGAATTCTCTCCAGCACTCGAACCACATCCGCCCTGACCTTTACACGCATTGTGTCCGTGACAGCTGTGTTTTTCCGCAGTGGCACAGGCGCCTTGTCCGGCACAATCGTTTTTGCCACCTGCTCCCTTGCCTTTGCAAGTGTTCAGACCTTTACAGGTATTCGGACCACTGAGCAGCGGGCTCTTTTCCTCGTCTGCAGCACTTGCCACTCCAGCAGCGCCTAGTAGCACTCCGCCTCCAGCAGCCACTGCCAGCTTATTAAAAAAGTCGCGGCGTGATTGATCTTGAATCGATGATTCTTGTTTTTGTTTCATATTTTTTCGAGTTATATACTTAATTCAGTTTAGAGTTCAGACCTTATCAGTATCAGCAGAGCAGAGTCGCTTGAGCCACTTCCGCCTAATCCAACCATTACAACACGGACGACCTCAAAACCCAAGAACTTACATCCGTTTTAGTTATTTTTTATTCTCCATCCATTATCCATTGTTCACCGCCCGATGACCTTGAGCCCCACAGAAGAAAAAGCCGCCCTGCGCAACATCATTTTGACCCAGTGCCTCGCCATCGTCGCACTCGGCACCATCGTCAACGGCACCTTGCTGCTTTACCTGACCGCCATCGGAGCCACCGCCGTCCACACCATGATCTACCTGGCGATCATCCCCCTCACTAATGCTATCCTGCTGCTACCTGCCGCCTACCTCGCTGATCGTTATGGCAAAAAACGCCTAGGACAGATCGGTCTAAGCATCGGCATCCTCGGTTGGAGCATCATCTCGATCGGCGCCTTTTTTGGCTCTTCATCAGAAAGCGTGATCGTCATCGGCATCGTACTAGCTGCCATTTGTTCTTCCTTGATGGGAGCAGGATGGTTCTCCCTGCTCAGCCCGATCATCCCCGCAGCTATTCGTGGACGTTTTTTTAGCCGCCTGCGTCTCAGCTTCAGCACCGTCTCCCTCACCCTCTCGATCACCTATGCCTGGCTGCTATCGATCCACTCTGGCATCATCGTCTATCAAGGCATCTTTGCCCTAGCAGCGCTTGCCTTCATGCTGCGCTGGTTCACCTATCACCGCATCCCCGAACTCGAACCCCCAAATCGAAAAAACACAGACCCCTCCTTTTTCACCGTCATCAGCAAAGTCTTCCGCGTAAAAAACCTCGCCGCTTTTTGCTCCTACATATTCCTCCTAGGCTTGTTCACAGCAGGCGCCGCAGCCCTCTTCGCTATGGTTGAAAAACGCGTGCTAGACTTCTCTGCTACCCGTATCATCCTACTCTCCAACATCACCTTGATCGGCAGCATGTTAGGCATGTTTGTCGGTGGGCGCATTGTCGACCGACATGGACCTCGCTTAGTTTTTGCCGCCTGCCACGTCATGTTAGCGCTCACTCTGATGGGTTTTCTGCTTAGAATATTTTTCCCGCCATCCATGTTAGTCGCTCATCTGTGTGCCATGCACTTCCTCCTAGGCTCGGCTCTTGGAGCTATCGGCATCGCCATGACCAGTGAGCTGCTCGGCATCCTGCCTCAAGAAAACAAATCCGTTGCCTCATCCATGTTCATCATCTTTCAAACTTCAGGAGTCGCGCTCTCTGGTCTAATCCCCGCATGGATACTACAAGTGGGCATCTTGCGCGACAACTGGCAAATTGGCGCTCGGCAACTCAGTTCCTTCGACGCCATTCTGTTAGGCTACAGCATCATGACCCTCATCCTCGTCGCCACCCTAGGACTCATCCCCTCTGTATTGAGAAAATCAGAACCCGCCAGCCTCGGCATCAATCGTTTGTAACCACCTCACCCCAATGCCACTTACTCTTACCCTTGCTACTCGAGCGTAGCACCCTATCATTCCTGCAATATGAACACCACTCGAAAATGTTCTGATGAAAAAATTCGGCAAACGCCTGGGACAAATCTGGCAAGCCGATCAACCCGGACAAAGTATCTCTTTTCGCTTCCGTGGTTCCACAGTGAAACTCTACGACCTAGTCGGTCCCGACGGTGGACAAGCCATCATCACCATCGATGGAGTGAGACAGAAAAAACTCATCCCCCGTTTTGATTCCTACTGCACCTATCATCGCATCGCCACCCTCAAAGTAGCCAGTGATCTGGATCCAAAAAAATTCCACACCATCAAAATCGAAGTGCACCCAGAGCAGCCCGACCGCAAAGCCGTCTCTCACCGCCTCAAAGACCCGCAAAAGGAACTTCAAGGCGAAAAATTTCAAGGCACCCGCCTCCGCATCGGCGGCATCCAATTCCTCGGCGACAAAATCGAAGCTCTGTGACAGAGCCGACTGGAAAAAATCAAAAAGAACTCTACATGGATGAACTGGATATACAGGATAAGAAAGAAAAAAGTCTCAATAAAAACCTTCACTCTCTATTCCTAAAAAAATCCTGTCCATCCCGTTCATCCATGTAAATTCCTCTCTTCCTATTAAATTATAATTTCAATATTAACCCATGAATAGACAAAATGATCAACATGGCGAATTGAAATTTAAAGAGCTCACAGCAAAAATCATTGGTTGCTCTTTTGAAGTTAGTAATGAGCTGGGAAGCGGCTTCCTTGAATCCGTTTATGAAAAGGCGCTTATTATTGCTCTTTCCGATGCTGGTATTTCCGCAGAATCTCAACAAACAATCAAAGTCAGCTTTCGTTCGGAAATAGTAGGAGATTTTTACGCTGACATTTTAGTAGAAGGGAAAGTGCTGATTGAACTCAAAGCAGTAAAAAACCTCATTCCCGAACACGAAGCTCAAACCATCAACTACCTCAATGCTACAGGCATAGAAGTTGGCTTGCTCATCAACTTCGGCAACCCCAAACTCGAATTCAAACGCTTCACTCGAAAGCATTAAAGAACTCTACATGGATGAACAAAATATACAGGATAAGAAAGGGAAACTTTAAAAAAACGCTTCAATATCTCTTCCTGAAAAAATCCTGCCCATCCCGAATATTGCCTTCGTTCAGCAAAAGCTCCGGCTGTCTTCACTTCGCTCGGCTCATCCTGATGCAATCCCCCCTCTTGATTAGACTAATCTCCCCTCTTAAAAACATCCTGTCCATCCCGTTCATCCATGTAATTTCCCCTCTTGATTAAACCAATCTCCCCTCTTAAAAACATCCCGTTCATCCATGTAAGTCCCCCTCCTAACTCAAAACAAGCCTATGCGTGATGCAATCCAGCTTCTGTTCCGGATCATGGCAGACATAGATCAACTGAGTGTGCGTTTGCTTAGCAATCGTATCCAGCAAGTTGAGAATGCGCCGTGTATTCGGAACATCCAATCCCAAACAAGGTTCGTCGATCAGAAGCAAGGTCGGATGCTTCACCATCGCCCGTGCGAGTAAGAGCAAACGTTGTTGAGCGTAAGACAACTCCGTGAACCGGCTCTCCGCCAAGTCCTCAATTTTCAACGCCGCCAACCATTCATCAGCAATCGCCATCTGCTGCCCACTGTAATTTTGGTAAAGCCCTATAGAATCAAAAAAACCAGAGATCACCACATCGCGACCTCTCACTGGCAAACGATAATCCATTTGAAAAGCCGCCGAGACCACGGCAATGCGTTGCCGTATGTCCCACAAACTTTCACCACTGCCACGCTGCCTGCCAAACAACTTAACGTCATTAGCATAACTCTGCGGATTATCACCACTGATCATCGAAAGTAGAGTCGTTTTACCCGCCCCGTTAGGCCCTTCGATTTGCCAGTGTTCCTGAGGGCGAATAGTCAAACTGGTAGGCGTCAAAGCTACTTTCCCCTCATAGATAACGCTGACATTCTTCAACTCAATCAGCGGGTATTGTTGATCCCACTGCAACGATTTATTTTCATCTCCCGCTTTAGGAAGCTGCCACTTCTCCTCAACGTCGATTTGAGAAATCGCAGCATATTCTTTCGACTCCAACACCTCTGAACGTTCATCACTTTGCAGCAGATGGCTATTTTCGAGCAAAGCCACATGACTGATACAAGGCAACAACTCGTCTTCTGCGCATGCCACCTGCACCAGTGAGATTCCTTTCGCAGCAATGTCTGCGAGAATCTCAATGAGTTCAACACGACTGACTTGATCGAGACCCGCATAGGGCTCGTCTAGGATCAGCAGCTTCGGAGATTTCACCAAAGCACGGCATAACATCATCTTCCTCCCCTCCCCCGTAGACAAAGTGCCAATCCCTTGCTCCAGTAGCTCTTGCAAAGCAAAAACCTCAACCCAATGCCGAAAGACCGATGACTCCACCCAGTCATCCAGTATCGCAGTCCGCACCGACCTCCCCGTATCAGGCTTACCCTCCCCATCTTCAGAACTATCAAAACGCCGATCATGATCGATGAGCGCTTTTTGTGATTCTAGCGAAACAATGGCAACCCCATCTGGACGTTTACCAGATTGATAATCCACCGTGCCGCCACAGACTGGCAACTCCCCCGCCAACAGCCGCGCCAAGCTGCTCTTACCCGAACCATTGTTGCCCAGAATCGCCCAGTGCTGCCCAGCATCGATCCGCAGACTAGTGTTCTTCAACAAGATCTCTGAACCCAATCTTACTTGAGCATTTTGTAATCGAATAAGCCAAGGATTCATGAAACCATCTGCGTAAATCTGTGTCATCTGCGGTTAAACATCTTCGTCATTCACTTCGTCATCTCCCAAGCGTTAAAACCAAATCCCAAAACTGTTTGAGCGGACTTCGGCTCATATCGCGCTTGAGCATGCAAAGCCCCACATCATAAGGCGCAAGAGGCTTACTGAATTTTGGCGAAGGTAGGATGGAGAGCGTATTGTGATACGGGCTCTTTTCTAACACCAAAGCTGGAACCACACCCACCCCAAAACCCAGATTCACCATCGCCAAAATGGCTTCATGACCACTAACCTCAGCATAGATTTTTGGTCGAATCCCTAGTGCCGCAAAACATTCATCAATCCGCTCACGAGCGAGACCGCGTTCAGGCAACACCATCGGAATCTTCGACCAATCCAGTGCTTGCCCCTCTCGATAAAGCGCCGCATCAGGATCGTTAGCTGAATGAATGAAAACCCGTGGCGTTTTAAGAATGGAATTAAAAACACAACGACTCGGCAGTTGGTCTGGCACCGCAGTGATGGTCAAATCCGCAACCCCGTCGAGCACCTTACTCATCGCATCCGCCGCATCCCCAGTCTGCAAATGAATCTGCACCCCAGGATAAGCTCGACGAAATGGCGCCAACAAATCTGGCAATACACTGTAACAAGCCGTCACCGAACAGAAAATTTTCAAATCCCCCGTCGGTGAATCGTTTTCCTGAGCGAGATGATCTTTAAGCTCCGCCCACCCTTTGCTCGCCTCCAAAGCGTGCGCACGGAAAACATGACCCGCTTGACTCAAGCGCACACTACGCTTGTCGCGGATGAAAAGCGCATGCCCCAACGTGCTCTCGATCTTCTGAATCGAACGCGTCAGCGCCGACGCGCTGACACCCAAATTCTGCGCCGCCTGCCCATAATGCAAAGTTTGCGCTAAAACGAGAAAATGCTGATACTGCTCCAGCTCCATGAGTAAATCCTAAACCGTATTGCAATAATCGCAATACAGTATGTCGAATAAATCACTTTACGCAAGACGAACCGCTTCTATGATGAACGCTTCAATTCATACTACACGACATTTTTTTAATTAAACCACGCAATAAAGTTCCGAGAAACACAAAGGATGCAGCAAGAGCGAAGTTCGTCATATTTTCACGACTCGCGCTTTCTTCTCTATCAGTGTAAATCAGTGACATCAGTGGTTAACTATTCTTTGCCGTATAGCTTGTGCTCAAATAACAAACAACAGAACAATACCACATGGCTAATTATTTCAACACCCTTCCTCTTCGTCTTCAGCTCGAAGAACTCAGCAAATGTCGCTTCATGCAATTGGACGAGTTCAATGGCGTCGAAAAACTCAAAGGCAAAAAAATTGTCATCGTCGGTTGTGGCGCCCAGGGCTTGAACCAAGGTCTGAATCTGCGCGATTCTGGCTTGGACGTCTCTTACACCCTTCGTGCCGCAGCGATTGAAGAAAAACGCCAGAGCTGGAAAAACGCTAGCGAAAACGGATTTGCCGTTGGTATCTACGAAGAAATGCTGCCCACGGCCGACTTGGTGATCAACTTGACTCCAGACAAACAACACAGCGCAGTGGTCGGCGCCGTAGTTCCGTTGATGAAACAAGGCGCTTGCCTGTCTTACTCTCACGGCTTCAACATTGTCGAAGAAGGCATGCAAGTTCGCGAAGACCTCACCGTCGTCATGGTAGCGCCCAAGTCTCCCGGCACCGAAGTGCGTGAAGAATACAAACGCGGTTTTGGAGTCCCTACCCTGATCGCCGTGCATCGCGAAAACGATCCCAACAACGACGGTTGGGAAATTGCCAAAGCCTACGCGGCTGGCACCGGCGGACATTTGGCTGGCTGTTTGCAATCTTCCTTCGTCGCCGAAGTGAAGTCCGATCTGATGGGCGAGCAAACCATCCTCTGTGGCATGTTGCAGACGGGTTCCATCCACTGTTACAACAAAATGATCGCCGGCGGCATTGATGCAGGTTATGCCTCCAAACTCGTTCAATACGGTTGGGAAACCGTTACCGAAGCCCTGAAACATGGCGGCATCAGCACCATGATGGATCGCTTGAGCAATCCAGCCAAGATCAAAGCCTACGACTTGGCAGAAGAACTCAAAGACATCATGCGCCCCTTGTTTGAAAAACATCAGGACGACATCATGACCGGTCATTTCTCAAAAACCATGATGGCTGACTGGGCAAATGATGACAAAGACCTGCTCACCTGGCGCGAAGAGACCAATGAAGAAGCCTTCGAGAAATCCACTGCTGGAGACATGACAATCAGTGAACAAGAGTATTTCGAAAACGGCGTCTTGATGGTAGCGATGGTCAAAGCCGGCGTCGAACTCGCTTTCGAAACCATGACTGCCGCCGGCATCATCAACGCCAGCGCTTATTACGAGTCTCTGCACGAAACCCCACTGATCGCTAACTTGATTTCACGCAAAAAATTGTATGAAATGAATGCCGTTATCTCAGACACCGCTGAGTATGGCTGTTACCTCTTCAACCACGCCTGCGTGCCATTGCTCGAAGACTTCATGAGCAAAGTAGATACCAGCGTGATCGGCACCGCCTTCAATACCGGCGACAACCAAGTGGACAACGTCCGCCTGACCGAAGTCAACCAAGCGATCTACAGCCACCCAGTTGAAACCATCGGCGCCGAGTTGCGAGGCTACATGACCGCCATGAAACCGATTATAACCGCTCAAGCTTAACGCTTTAAAAAAGTCTCTTGGTTTTTCATAGCCCCACGTGCAAGATGCGCGTGGGGCTTTTTTTTTCACAGCTGCAACGCTCATCTAAATTCACCCATTCAGATTAAGCCTACATCAGTTAAGCTTACTCGTTTACTCACCCTCTTTAAGAATCTCTTCATAAAATACTTTCAATGCCTTTTCAAGCATTGCTGCCATTGAAGGATTCTCTTTGATGTCGTCGGAATTAAAGCCACTACCCAATAAAGGCAGCGACACACATGCCTCTTCAATAATGCGACCCGACATAGTTGTGACAACTTCCTTTAATGCATTCAACGCATGGTTCGACCGTGGTGAAGCGTTTAAAATAACCACCGGCATATCGACAAACTCTTCGCCGCCGACCAACCAATCAAGCGCATTTTTCATAAGCCCACTGATGCCGTGCGCGTATTCAGGGCTCGCTATCACCAAACCTTGAGATCTTCCTAATTCACTTCTCAAGCTCTCAAAAACAGAATTACTCTCGCTTTCCGTATCGGGGTTAAACAAAGGAAGCTCTCCCAGTTTGCGAAAAATGCTGATCTCTACATTTGAGGGAGACAGCTCACTAAGCGCCTCAAGCATCGCTGTATTATACGAGGCTTTCCGCAAACTACCCGACAAGGCCAATAGCTTAATTTTCTTCATTGCATTCACCCCCGATAAAGCCCCAGCGCCTGTTTCACCGAAGCCAAGCGTCCACCCCATTTGCCCTCGTAAGGTTGCTGTGGCAGCATTGTTGTCCATCCACGCTCTTTGCCAATCGCCGCGTAAGCTTCACTCGGATGAATCATAATGCCCTTCTCACAAATACTCAGCAACGGCACATCCGCTCGACTATCCGAATACCCATAACTGTCTGGCAACTGATCTCCACGCTCAGGATCGAAGCCCTCAGGCAACATGCCACGCTCGATCATCGGAGGAATCTTCGCGCCGTGTTTGTTATTAGGCCCATCGATCTGTGGAATCAGCGGCATCGGATCCTCCACCTCCACCCGCGTCGCTACGCAGTGATCAAAACCC
>JAKISY010000077.1 GCA_021648365.1 Verrucomicrobiales bacterium | reverse complement strand
GGGTGAACGGATGGAGATTACTTGGAGGGCTTGGGGGCGTTGAAGGGGGAGTGGTCTACGCGGCTGATGGTGGCGGAGGTGGAGCGATGCAGGGAAATGGGGGCGGAGAGTAGGTTGTCTGAAATGGCGCTGGGGATCAAGGAGCGTTTGTTTGATTTGTCAATGTTCATGAAGGAACTGAAATTGAAGATGACGCTGGCTTATAATAAAACGCATGATCGTAGCGGGACTTTGTGGGAGGGGCGTTTTAAAAGTGTGTTGTTAGAGGGGGCGGGAGAGGGGGCGGATGGTAGCGAGGCACTGAGGGTGGTGGCGGCATACATTGATCTGAATCCGATTCGGGCGGGGTTGGCGAAGGTTCCAGAAGCATACCGTTGGTGTTCGTATGCGGCAGCGGTGGCGGGGAACCGCGCGGCTCGACAGGGGCTGACCTTTGCGGTGACGGGACGTCAGCGGGTGGCTTGGCGGACGGTGGAGGCGGAGTATCGCTGTTTGCTGTATGTGAAGGGGGAGGAAGTGGAGGCTAATCAGGGGGCTGATGGTTATGAAAAGGCTAAGGCAGGTTTCCGTCAGGAGGAGATTGAGCAGGTATTGGAATCTGGAGGGAGGTTGCCAGTAGCCGTGGCGTTGCGTTGCCGAGTGCGCTACTTTACGGATGGAGCGGTATTGGGAAGTCAGCGATTTGTGGATGAGTTTTTTGAGGCTAAGCGGGATCAATTCGGGGAGAACCGAAGGGATGGTGCTCGTAGGATGAGGGGGGCGCAGTGGGGGGAGTTGCGAGTACTGCGAGATTTGAGGACAAATGTGATCGGGTAGTTGAGAATAAAAATATAGGATGTGGGCTTTCTTCTTGTAAGAAGGGGAAGCTGAGCCAAGGTTATTGATAGTGAAGTTGAGACGAACCAGACTGATTGCAAGGAACGCGCTGCATGCTTTGAGGTCATTTGTCAGGGACAACGAGCTTGATCCCTTGCCGATTCGGCGCGATTTCAAGGGCTATTCATTGGCGGGTTTCCAGGCGGATGCTCGGTCTGGCTTTAATGTGGCTTTGTTGACTTTTTCGCAAGGCATGGCCTACGCGGTGATTGCGGAGTTGCCTATCTATTATGGTATTGTGACGGGTGCCTTGGCGGCGATGGTGGCACCGTTCTTTTCTGGTTCACGTCATACGGTCATTGGACCGACAAATGCTACCGCCTTCATGTTGTTCAGTTATTTTGCGGTGTATCCGCATTTGTACATGCTGGCTTTGATGCCCTTGTTGGTTTTCATGATTGGGGTGATGTTGGTGATTGGGGCTTATCTGAGGGTGGCAGATTTGATTCAGTTTATCAGTAGGAGTGTGGTGGTGGGCTATATCTCGGCAGCAGCGGTGTTGATCATTGTCAATCAGCTGCGGCATGTGATGGGAGTGGACTTGAACAGTGGAGGGGATAGTGGTAGTGCGCGGACGTTTATCACGATTTTGGGGGCGACGGTGGAGGCGGCGCCTAGGACGCATTGGCAACCGCTAGCATTGGGGGCAATGACTTTTGTTCTTTGGTATGGCTTGGGTAGAATGTTCAAAAAGCTGCCAGTTTTTGCTATCACGCTCCTTTTGATGACGGTAGCTTCGGTTCTGCTGACTCGTTATGCGGGGTTTGAATTGGAGACTTTTGCGGGTTTTAACATTTCCGATTTGAAACCCTCGATTCCACGCTTTTCTCAGGCGGGCATGTTCAGTGATGTCAGTCGTTTGTTCAGTATCGCTTTTGCTGTGGCGTTTTTGGCGGCTTTGGAGAATTCGATGATGTCTAAAACTTTAGCGAGTAGGAACGGGGATCGTCCGGATATGAATCAGGATATGTTAGGTCTAGGCATTGCTAATCTGGCTTGTTCGATGATGGGGGGGATGCCGGCTTCGGGTTCGCCGACGCGATCGCTATTGAATTTCACCAGTGGGGCGGTGAGCCGTTTGTCTAGTATCATCAGCGGTGTGTTGGTGGCTGTCGCTGCGGTTTTGTTGGGTGGCTATATGGATTATGTGCCTAAGGCGGTGATGGCGGTTTTGGTGATTTGTGTGGCGGGCGCTTTGATCAACAGACGCCACATTCGGGTGGCTTTGCGCTCTACGCGTTCTGATGCGGTGGTTTTGGTGGTGACCTTTGTTTCCGCTTTGTTAGCGCCTTTGAATGTGGCTATTTTTGTGGGGGTGGGGGTATCGATTGTATTGTATTTGCGCAAAGCTAGTCGCCCTCATTTGTCGGAGTATGAGTTCATGGAGGATGGGCAGTTGGCTGAGGCTGGAGAGCAGCGGGGGCGACCGACTCCGGCGATTGCCATTGTGCATGTCGAGGGGGAGTTGTTTTTTGGGGCAGCGGAACTTTTTCGTTCTCAGATTCAAAAAACCTGCATGGATCCCAATCTGAGGATTGTGATTTTGCGCTTAAAAAATGCTCGTCATTTGGATGCGACGAGTGTGATGGCTTTGGAGGAGCTGATGTTTTTCCTGCGTTCGACCGGGCGTGATTTGATCATCAGCGGGGCGAACAAAGAGGTCTATCGAGTGCTGCGCGACTCGGGTTTGGTCGATGAACTTGGGCGGTCGAATATATTCATCAATTCCCCTCGCCGCCCTAATCTATCTACGCGCAATGCGCTGCTGCGTGCGCAAGAGTTGCTTGGCACTAAGGAGGCGGATGTGAAGATCTTTTTTGATCCTTCAAAAAAGACTGATGATGGAGTCGGCTGAAATTTAAAAGGCGGCCGAAGCGGCCGCCCTAATTGGATCAAGTTGTAACGAATGCAAAACTGTAGGGGATCCCGCGTTCGAGGGGTGTCCTTGGCAGATAAGCTGAATAGGCAGCTATTTTTTCTCAGCGGGATCGGGGTCGGGAGTAGGAGTAGGGTCGGCTTTCTTAGCAGCTTCTTTTTTCTCTGTCACAGGCGGTGTAGCTGGGGAGGGTTTCTTGTCAGCTTTGTTAGTTTTTGGAGGAGCTGCTTTTTTTGGTTCTGCCACTTTTTTCTTAGCGGGGGTGGCAGAGGGTGGGGTCGCAGGTGCTTTTTTCGCAGGTGGCGTTTTGGCTTTTTTTGCAGGTGCTTTTTTCACTGGTGGCATTTTAGTATTAGCGGCTGGGCTAGGGTTGGCTGCTTTTTTAGGTGCTTCCTTTTTGACCTTTTTAACTGCGGGCTTATTGGGTTTAGGCGTAGCTTTAGCGGGCGGTTTGGCTACGGGTTTTGCTGGAGTTTTGGTGGTAGCTGGCGTTTTAGTAGCGACTTTTTTGGGACTAGGTTTTTTAGGTTCGTCCACTACGGGAAGTTTTTCGATTTCCAGCAATTTGATTTTTTCTTCGACTCTCTCGAAAAACGGGGTGCCTCGGTAAGCGGGCATGATGGCTTCGTATTTCTGACGGGCTTCATCTTTTTTGCCAGCGGCTAACAGCAGGTCGCCTTGACGGATCATGACAAAGGGGGCGAGGTCGGTTTTGGGATATTCTTTGAGCACTCGATCGTAGTATTTACTAGCATTGTCATTATCTCCACCTACTTGGTAGAGGTTACCCATGGCAAAGAGTCCCTGACTGTGACGTGGGTGGCTGCTGTATTTTTCTGTGAAGGCTAAGAGGGTGCTGCGTGCGTCATCGGTCTTTCCTGAGGTGACTTGCAGTTCTGCTTTGGTGAGCAGGGCATCGCCTGCTGCTACCGATTTGGGGAAATCTGCGATCACTTGATCGAGCTCTTCGATGTTCCGTGAGTTAGCGGCTTGAGAATAGGCTTGAGCTGCGGCGAGGTGTTTTTCACTGGTGATGCCACGAAAGACAATCACGCCACTGAGCACTAGGGCAGCGCCGACTATAGCTAGGATGACCGTTTTTTTGTGAGTTTCTAATTGAGAGAGCACATCGGAGATCTCTTCTGTGGTTTCAGCTACAGGGACTGGCGCTGAGGCGGGCTGTTGTGTTTTTTCCGTCATGGGTTTCTTAGATACACCAATAAATCAAAAAATCGAATGAGAATTGTCAATGGTGTTGGATTTACTGGTTCTCAAAAAAAATCAGGGTATCTCGTATTGGACGAGATACCCTGAGTGTGAAGTTTAGTTTTCTTGCAGATTAAGCGCCAACAGCAGCTCTCGCTTCGTCTGCGAGTGGGGTGCTCAAGTAGCGTTCGCCAGTGGAACATGCCACGGTGACGATCAGTTTGCCTTTGTTTTCTGGACGTTTGGCAAGCTCGATGGCTGCACAGACGTTGGCTCCAGAGCTAATGCCAACTAGCAGTCCTTCTTCTTTGGCTAATCTACGTGCCATGGTGAAAGCGTCATCATTGGAGACTTTCAGGCATTCTGAAATGAGGGAATCGCCGTCTGCGGAATTGAGGTGCAGATTGCCAGGGATGAACCCTGCGCCTGTGCCCTGAATTTTGTGCGGTCCTGGGGTGAGTTCTTCGCCTTTCAGGGTTTGTGAAATGACGGGAGAGTCCTGTGGTTCGACCACTACGACTTGCAGACTTTCCTTGCGTGGTTTCAGTGCTTCTGCGCAACCTGTAGCAGTGCCACCTGTGCCCACTGCAGCGACGATGATGTCCACGGCTCCGTCGGTGTCGTTCCAGATTTCTTCAGCGGTGGTTTTGCTGTGAATAGCTGGATTGGCTGGATTGGTGAATTGGGATGGGATCCATGAATTGGGGGTAGCGGCTGCGATTTCTTCCGCTTTTTCGATGCAGCCTTTCATGCCTTTGGGACCAGGCGTGAGCACCAATTCTGCGCCGAGCAGAGAGAGTAGGGTACGGCGTTCTAGGCTCATCGTCTCGGGCATGGTGAGGATCAGTTTGTAACCGCGGGCGGCACAGACAAAAGCTAAGGCAATACCGGTGTTGCCACTGGTGGGTTCGACGATAACGGTGTCTTTCGTGACCAGACCTTGTTCTTCGCCTGCATTGATCATAGCCATGCCGATACGGTCTTTTACTGAGCCGAGGGGGTTGAAAAATTCGCATTTGAGGGCGATGGTAGCTTCGAGGCCTTCGCTGACACGATTGAGTTTGACGAGCGGAGTATCTCCTACGGTCTCGACGATGTTATTGTATAGTTTTCCACGCATGGCTATTTGATGGTTTGGAATTGAGTTGATTTAGGGAGTAGGAAAGGCATTGGCGCCAAGTCCTAACTACTTTTAGTAGTTATTTTCTATAGTTAGATTGATGGGAGCGCAAGGCGTATTTTCACTAAATTGCGCATCTAAATAAAGATGGCGCTTGCGATTGCGGGGACGTGTGCTTAAAGGAATACTGTTTTTAAGCGAAAGAGTTTGGAATTAATAAAGGAGTAAAAATGTCTGAGGTGATAGGTGAAAATGAAATGGATGTATGGATGAAGCGAGTTCCTGAATGGGAAGTCGAATCGGAGAGTATCATTCGGGTGGTCGAATACGACGATTTCATGGATGCGATTGATTTTGTCAATGGTGTGGCGGAGATCGCGGAGGAGGCGCAGCATTACCCTGAGATCAATGTGCAGGGTAGCCTAGTGACGCTACGACTGACTTCAGAGGATCAGGGAGGGGTGACGTCTCTGGATTTCGAATTGGCTGGTCGCATCGACCATTTGCTGGACTGATTTTCCAACTGCTGCTTTGCCGCGCCGCTTAGAGTGCGGCGGGCTCTTGCAGTAGGTCGCTGATCCTAGAGAGTAAGCGACCAGCGGCTCCCCCATCGAGGATGCGGTGATCGAAACTCAGAGTCATGACGGCTTCTGTAGCGGGGAGAAATTTTTCTTGTTCTTCGTTCCACACGGGCCATTTGATTCCTCGGCCGAGGCCGAGCACAAGATTTTGTTCAGGCAGTGGGATGGGGGTTGCCCAGACGATACCAAAAACCCCGAAGTTGGTGACGGTAGCGATACCTGGACCTTTTTTCTGGTTATCTGAAGGCACCCTTCGCTGACGCGCTTGTTCGACCAAGGCGCTGTATTCTTCGACCAGTTCGCTGAGCGGTTTTTTATCCACATCGCGCATCACGGGAACCATCACGCCGTCATCGACTTCCACAGCGAAGCCTATATCGATGGCGTCGGGGTGAACGATTTCTTTGCCGACTAGGCGTCCTGCTACGGCGGTGTTTTCTGCTAGGGCAATGGCTAGCGCGCGGATGATGTAAAGAGTGGGGCCAGGCTTGGGGAGCGAGGTTTTACGGTGATCGAGTAAGGTGTCGAGGCGCACGGGTGAACCTACCGTGGCTAGTGGTCGAGTCCAAGAGCGTCGCATCGAGTCGGCTACGGCGATGCGCATGGGGGAGGCTGCGGTGCGATGTTTTTTATCGATTTCGGCGATGAAGCGTTCGAAGTCTTCGATGGTGACGCGACCTGCAGCGCCACTGCCGGCGATGCCCGATAAGTCGGCAGCATGCAGGCCCAGTTCATCCATACGAGCTTTCATGCGCGGTGAAAGGTAGGTGGCTCCAGTGGTGGTGGCGGGCACAGGCAATCCCTCGACGGTGGGTTGCACGGTGAGCGGCTGTTCTGCATCAGTCGCGGTCGCGGCAGTGCTTGGAGCGGGGGTGACGGGTAGCGGGATCTGCGCTGCGTCTGTTGGCTTAGTTTCGTCAGGCTGCGAGCCTGTGCTGTCTTGCGGGGTATCAGACACACCGAGCTTTTCGGCGTTTTCTTCGGAAATCTCTAACCAGCCTAGAGTGGCTCCTACGGGGTAACTCTGATCTGCGAGCACTTCTATTTTATGGATCTGCCCTTCGGTGGGTGGGGTAACTCCCATGATGGCTTTATTGGTTTCGACTTGGAAGATTTCTTGATCGGCAGACACTTGCTGTCCGACTTCGATGTCGATTTCTACAATCACCGCTTCGGCGATGGATTCGCCAAGTTGAGGCATTTGGATAGGAATGAGAGCCATGTGAATAAGTAGATGAGGTGTTTCAATAGCGCAATAGCTCGCGCAGAGAGGCTGCTATGGATTGTGATGCTGGACGGTGGGTTTTCCACAAGTCGGGATGAAAGGGGATGGGGGTGTCTTTGGCGTTGAGCCGTTTTGGAGGTGCGTCGAGCAGGTGGAAGCCTTCGGCGGTGACGCGGGCAATGACTTCCGCATTCACGCCGCCCCAAGGGAAGGCTTCACTGACACAAAGTAGCCGTCCTGTCCTAGCGACTGAAGCTAAGACGGTATCGGTGTCGATGGGCTTGACTGAGCGCAGGTCAACGATCTCAATCTGCCAGCCTTCTTCCTCTAGCGCCTCTGCTGCGCGCAGCGCTTCATGCACCATGGCGCTGTAGGTGACGACGGTGGCGTGTTTGCCGGCGCGAGCGATACGTGCTTTGCCGACGGGCAGATTTTTGCTCGGCAGTTGATCTGCTTTGAGGTGATAATAGAGGTACTTGTGTTCGCAAAAAACCACGGGGTCATCGATTGCGATGGCCTCGAGCAGCATCGAGTAGGCATCTTCAACGGTAGCAGGGGTCAAAACGATCAGCCCAGGGTATTGGGCGTAGATCGCTTCCATGCTTTGCGAATGGAAGGGGCCGCCGCCTTCGGTGCCACCCGAGGGCAGGCGCACGGTGATGGGACAGGGGACTCCCGTGCGCCAGAATTGTGTGGCGGCTTGATTGCAAATCTGATTGATGGCGACGGTCGAGAAATCGGCAAACTGCATTTCTAAGACCGGTCGCATGCCCTCTGCGGTGGCTCCGATGGCACTACCGACCATGGCGTCTTCACTGATGGGAGCATCGATGACTCGACCTGGATATTTTGCTGCCAGATTTTTGGTGGCTTTGAAGGCGCCACCGAAAGAGCCCACGTCCTGTCCATAGATATAGACCGATTCATTTTGTGCGAGCGCACGATCTTGGGCAGCTTGGATGGCTTCGAGATAGGTGATGCTCATAGCTTATGCTCGGGTGTGTCCTTCTGCGAGGCGTTGGGTGGAGAGAGCTTGCCAGCTTTCTTGGAAGGGGTCGGGGCCGGGTTCCCGTTGTGCGCTGGAGGTGGCTTGTTCCACTTCCTCTTGGATTTTAGCGGTCCATTGCTCTATGTCAGTTAGGCTCGCCCAGTCTTGTTCGATGAGTTGTTGGCGAGCGAGGTCAAGGCAATCACCACCAAAGGCTTGCTGTTTTTTTTCTGCTGAGATGTAGCAGGCGTCATCGTGTTCGCCATGACCGCAGAGACGCAAAAGGTGACCGATGATGAGCTGTGGACCTTGCCCGTCTCTTGCACGAGTGGCTGCTTGTTCGAACGTATCCAGACAGAGAGAGAGGTCGGTGGCATCAATCGAGTGACCTTCGATGCCATAACCGATGGCTTTGTCCACTAGGTCTTTGCAGGCGAATTGGCGTGAGGTGGGAGTGGAGTAGGCAAATTGGTTGTCTGCCACGGCGATGATGAGAGGCAGTTTTTCGACGGCGGCTTGATTCAGAGCTTCGTGAAAGGCGCCGGTTGAGGTGCCTCCATCGCCAATGCAAACCCCGCCGATCGCGCCGGTTTGACCAGTGAAACGTTTGCCGATCAAGCGTCCGCTGACCACTGAGATATGGCTGCCCAGATGACTGATCATCGGGATCAGCCCCATCGCGATGTTGCCACGATGTACATTGCCATCGCGAGCTCGCATCGGTCCTTCTACTGATCCTAGATAAGTGCGTGCGGCATCGATGAGAGGTTCGCCAAAAGCTAGGCGCCCTGCTTGATCGCGGATCAGTGGGCCATAAACATCACCACGGTGATGGTCTAGCGCAAGACCTAGTCCTACGCTGAAGGCTTCTTGTCCTTTGCCCATAAAAACGCCTCCCATGATCTTGCCCGCTCGGTAAAGGCTGGCTGCGCGTTCTTCGAAGATTCGCGCCAGCAACATGTAGCGAAATGCCGTTTGGTATTTGCTAGCGGAATCGCGAGATTCTGGGTTGGTGTCTTTAATGTCGGCCTCTGCCATATTAGATGCTGGGTGCTGCGAACATAAGCGTGGGCAAGCGGCTGAGGCAACGGAATTTTTGTAAAACTCCCGTGCTTTTAGCGGAAGAGAGCAAGGTGGAACCGGAGCGAAGCGAAGATAGATGTCGCGCAGCGACACCCGCAGGGCGGCGAAGCCGTCAACTTGCCCCTCCACTTTTGCTGTTGGCAAACTTAAACGGGGGCCTCTTCTTTGGCTGTCTCTTCTTTTTTAGCTGATTTGAACTGCATGCCTAGAGTTTTGGAAACTCCAAATTCTTCCATGGAAACTCCATACATGACATCGGCACGGCTCATGGTGCGTTTGCTGTGGGTGACGATGATGAACTGGCTGCTGCCGATGAAACGGTCCAATACTTTGAGGAAACGTTGAATGTTGGATTCATCCAGAGGGGCATCCAACTCGTCTAATACGCAGAAGGGAGAAGGTTTGACCATATAAATGGCAAATAACAGAGCCACCGCCGTCATCGAGCGTTCGCCACCAGATAAGAGCGAGATGGTTTGCAGCTTTTTACCCGGAGGTTTGGCGATGATGTCGATGCCGCTTTCTAGGGGATCGCCTTCATCGGCGAGGATCAGGTCTGCTTTGGCAGTTTTACCAAAAAGTTCGATGAACATTTCAGAAAAATTGGCGCGGATCTTTGTGAAAGTATCGGAAAACATTTTTTTGGTATCACGATTAATTTTGGTGATCACGGTCATCAACTCTTCTTTGGCGTTGATCAGGTCATCGTGTTGTTCTTGGAGGAAATTGTGACGTTCTTGCAGTTCGTCAAATTCATCGATGGCATCCAAGTTGACCGGGCCGATCGATTCCACTTTGCTGCGAAGGAAAGTGACTACTTCCTCGACGAATCCCCAATCGGGTTCAGCTGCATCTGGGATCTCTATGTTGTCTTCCTCTTCCTCATTTTCGCTGACCACTTCCTCTTCTGAAGATTCACCGTCACTATCTTGATCTTGGCCCGCCGCGCTACGTTTGGCACTGCGATTCATCGCTTTGCGTTGATCTTCGATCGAGGTCAGCAGCGCGTGGCTGTCAGGTTCAAAGCGATCCAAGTCGATTTGATAACGTTCACGAGTGGTGTTTTCGATGTTCTCGATCCGTAGGTCAATCTGAGTGGAAGTGATCTCCTCTGTGGTGCGTTGCTCACTCATTTGATGAGCTTGTTTACGCTTCTCGGTGAGGTCAGTCTCGGTTTGGTTGATAGCATCACTTTTGCCAGAGCGTTGCTCGCGGATGCTTTCTAGAGCTTCGTTCAAGGTGGTGATTTTTTCCGAAGATTCTTTGATCGTGGCTTCCAGTTCATCGGTGCTACCTGTTGCGCTATTGATACGGTTTTTGTAACCGTCGATTTCATGTTTGCGTCGATCGAGCAACTCTCGCAGTTCGTTCAAGCGGCTGGTCATGGGGGAGCGTTGATTTTCGACCGCTTCGCGTGCTCGCTTTTCTACCGCTAGCGCAGTGCGAACTTCGTTGAGCGATTCCGCAGCTTCGCTCTCTCGGCTTTCAGCTAGTTGCAGGCGGTTGTTGAGGTCGTCTAATTCGGTTGAGAAATCAGCGAGCTTATTGGTGGCCTCTTCTTTTTCTTTGGTTGCGGTTTGCAGTTCTTCGTCGATTTGATCCTGACGTTTAGCTACCTCGGTTTGCTCCCATTTCAGAGTTTGCATTTTGTTCTCCACCTGTTGCAAATCTCGTTGCATCAGGTTGAGCTGACCTTCTAAGGTAGAAAATTGCACTTGCTTGGTTTGCAACTTCTCGCGTGCGGCTTGTGCGGCGGCTTCTAGATCGACGACACTCTGCGTGAGCACCGAGGTGCGCGTCTCAGCAGCGGTCAGTTCGTCTTGTAGTTGCTGGGTGACGGAGCTGAGTTCGCGGATGTCCGATTCGCGGCGCAGCAAGGAGCTGCCTTCTTCGGTGCCGGCGCCACCATTGATGATGCCTTCGGCAGAGATGAACTCACCGGTGAGCGTAGCAAAAGCGGTGCTGCTGCCCATTTCTTCACGCAAGCGCAGCGCGGTCGACAGATCAGGCACGATCAAGACATCGCAGAGCAGACGATCGACGAGCGCGGAGATTTTTTCATCGCACTTGATTTTATCGAGCGCCCAAGCGGTTGCTCCATCAGGGATGGCTAGGATTTGGCGATCATTGCTACCACTTGAGGGCGTTTCCGCTACCAGAGAAGCTTGTCCGAGTTTGCCCTTTTTGAGAGCTTCGATCATGTTCTCTGCAACTAGAGTGTCAGCGACGATGATGGTTTGTAAATGATGTCCCAAAGCAGCTTCGAGAGCAGGGATGTGCTCTGGTTCGACTTCGAAAAATGAAGCCAAAGCTCCGCGAACCGATGATTGAAAAAGCTCGGGTTGATTCAGTCCTTTGAGCACAGCTTTAGTGCCTTTAGCGAGTCCTTCGCCCTCTGCTACCAATTGGCGTAGCACCTGCAAGCGAGAAACTTTTTCCGAATGGGTGCGATGCAACTCGGATAGTTGTTGGCGCACTTCTTCTAGCACCGTGCGCGATTTTTGATAGTCACGGTCGGCGTTTTGGCGTTGTTCTTCGAGTGATTCGATTTCCTTTTTGTGCTCTGCTACGCCAGCCGTCAGAGTTTCGACTTCAGTAGCTTTGCCTTGTTCGTCTTTTTGCAGGCGTTGCAGTTCTTCATCCAGCTGGATGAAACGTTGCTGGTCGGCAGCGAGGTGGCGAGTGTTGTTTTCGATACGAGCTGTTAGTGATGCCAACTTGCTTTCCAGAGAGTTGCGAGTATCGCGAGTCTTGGAGAGGGTATTGGAAATGGTGTGGCGTTCTTGGCGCGCCTGCTGAGAGTTCTTTTCATACTCACTCAACTGCGACTGCTGTTTGGCGATTTTTTCATCAATCGCTTCCAACATGCTGTTGGTGTCTTGCAGATCCAGCTCTTGTTGGCTGAGTTTGTTGGTCGTCGTTTCGATGTCTGCTGTGTTTTGCTCGATCAAAGAGGACAACTCTTTGGCGCGTTCGGCATTGAACTCGATTCGGTTTTGAGCAGAATGCACTGCGTTTTCCTGTTCGGCGATGGAGCGTTGAGTTTCAGCTATTTTGGATTCGATTCGCTGGTATTCATTGCGAGCTTCGGTGAGTCCGGACTGATCCTGTTCGATTTCTGCCTCGATTTTTGATTGGGTCTCACGCAGCGAGCGGATCGAGTTTTCCAATTCAGCGCGCTCGGCTTGATGCTCACGCCAAGTGCGATGGCTGTAGTGCAAGTCGAGCACTTTCAGGTCGGTGTGCAGGCTTTTGAAGCGACGAGCTTTGCCGGCTTGACGCTGCAGGGAGCGCATCTGGCGTTCGACCTCAGCGATGATGTCGGCGAGTCGAACCAGATTGGCCTCGGTGTAGTCGAGTTTGCGCAGCGCCTCTTTTTTCTGTGCTTTGAACTTGGTGATGCCGGCAGCTTCTTCGAACACCGCGCGGCGATCTTCCGGTTTGGAGCTGAGCAACATATCGATTTTGCCCTGTTCCATGATCGAGTAGGAAGTGCGTCCGATGCCTGTGTCCATCAGCAGTTCGGTGATGTCTTTGAGACGGCAGGGGCGTTTGTTGAGCAGGTATTCGCTTTTGCCATCGCGGAACACTCGGCGTCCGATGGAGACTTCATCATAGTCAGTGGATAGTTGGTCGCCACAACCGGAAAGGGTCAGCATCACTTCCGCCATGTTCACCGGCTGGCGTTTTTCGGTGCCGTTAAAAATAACATCAGCCATCTCTCCGCCACGCAGAGCTTTGGCTGAAGTCTCACCTAGCACCCAGCGAATCGCATCGACAATATTCGATTTGCCACAGCCATTAGGTCCGACGATTCCCGTCACGCCTTCGTGGAACTCTAGTTTGGTTTTGTCCGCAAAGGATTTGAAACCGTGGATGTCGAGAGATTTGAGGATCATAATAAAATAAAGTCAGTGTTAGCGCGAGCCCACAACGGATTTACCCAGCTTTTAGGGAGAATTTCCGCAGTTCCAAGCTTGATAATAAAATCAGGCTTGCGACTCGCTGGCGAGAATAGCCACAACATGTAGTGGGGTCAATATCAAAATACCACAAGATGTAGTTTTTTTTGACTTTTGGGGAAGTGGTGTGAAACAGCTTTGCAAGCTGTGTTCATGGAGGAGATAGGTTGAAAACCTGTGGCACATTGAAAAGCGGCGTCGAGCCGCGCGCACTCTAAAGAGGGCGGTTTGATCAGTTTTTTACTTCGTCTCTACCCGTTTCGATGATCACATGATCGCCTTCGATGTAGGCGCGGCGCAGCTGTTGTAAAATGGGCTTGAGTTGCTCATTATTAGCATCGAGCTTGAAAAAGTCCTGTTTGGAATAACCCTCGATGAAACCTTGCGGCACCTCCTTGCCAGGCACGTGCACGTCGTGGATTTCAAAAACCAGACTCCTGAGCAAAACTACCGGAACAAAAGAGATGGTGGCGTTGAGGAAACGGTCGGGGCGCATCGGCAGGCTACGCAGTTGTTGGCTGACTTGGGTTTGGATACCGTGTTCATTGATCTCTTCGACAAACGCTTTGCCCTTGAGGTCGTCGAGCAGGGGTTCATGGGCGAGCAGAGTATTGAGATCTTCAGCGGTGAAGGCGATGCGAACCATTGCTTGTTCTTCGCTGGCTTGCTTGAGTTGCGCGAGCTTTTGGTAAACGCTGTCGATTTGACTTTGGCTAGGGGTGGATACGTTCACTTCGACAGGTTGGGGTGCCGTGATGTCGTCGAGTTTGCTGTTCATCCAATAGCCGACACCGATGTAGAGCACCGCCAAGCCGCCAAATACTAGCAAGGTGACCAAGACAATGATGCAACCTGGGATGGGGGACGCTCCCTCTTGTTCGGTTAAGGGGACCTTGGCTTCTGATGGTGATTCGTCGCTCATGCTAGTGTGTTTTTGTTGACTATGGAGCTATGACGGATTTTTGCACGGGAAAACACCCATTTTGGGAGCAAAAAATAGTCGTCACTGCTGGCAAAAAACTAGCAACAAGACAATTCTCTGTCCGGGCGGACACTAGAATTGTCTTGTTGCTAGTTTTACATGAAAATTTCAAATTTCAAATCTCCGATTTCAAATTATAGGTAAGCATGGCAAAAATATTGGTAGCGATGTCTGGAGGGGTGGACAGCAGTGTGGCGGCAGCCCTACTGTTGCAGCAGGGGCATGAAGTGGTGGGGGCTTATATGAAAAATTGGATCAATGAGGAAGGGTTGCCGGGGGACTGTCCGTGGCAGCAGGACATCATCGATGCTCGGTCGGTGGCGGATCATTTGGGCATTGAGCTGCGTATTCTTAGCCTGATGGATGCCTACCGCGAGCGAGTGGTGGACTACATGCTCAAAGGTTATCGCGATGGAGTGACTCCCAACCCTGATGTGATGTGTAATCGCGAAATGAAATTTGGAGTGTTTCGCGATTTTGCTTTGGGGCAAGGTTTTGACGCGATAGCGACGGGGCATTATGCGCGTATTCGACAAAATGCTGAGGGCGAGGGGGTGGACGTATTGAGAGGGATGGATGGTAATAAGGATCAGACTTATTTTTTGGCACTGTTGCAACAAGAACAGATCAGCAAGGTATTATTCCCAGTTGGAGAATTGCCCAAAAGCGAAGTGCGCAGTGAGGCCGAGCGTTTTGAAATACCCGTGGCTAAGAAAAAGGACAGTCAGGGCATTTGTTTCATGGGAAATGTTAAGATGGCGGATTTTTTGAAACATTACATCAAAGATCAGCCAGGAGATATCGTCACGGTGGATGGCAAAGTGGTGGGACAACATCAGGGTTTGCACCTTTATACCTTCGGGCAGCGCAAAGGTCTGCGGGTGTCTTCTCCAGTGTATGGCAAGGCGTATGTTTTGGTGGAGAAACGTCCGCAGAGCAATGAGCTGGTGGTGGCGTTTGACGAGCTCGATACGCCTAATCTTTACGCATCTCGATGCCAAGTGACTTCGATCAGTTTGACCCATCGCCCTTTATCGACGGCAGAGAACTTGAGCGCTCAACCGCGCTATCGCTGCCCCTCGGTGGCGATCAAGTTACTGGAGCAAAATGACAATGGTAGCACCATGACCATCGAGTTCGACCAGCCACAACGCGCTTTGACCCCAGGACAGATCTGCGCTTTTTACGATGGCGAGGTGCTGATGGGCGGGGGAGTGTTTCAGCAAATTGATTATTCGAGTTAGCACAGGGTGTCTGTGCGGAAAGCTGTATGTGCAGAAGTTTACTTATTTGCTTGGATATTCGCTTTCATTTTGGTAGCACAGCTTGAGTTAAATCATCTTCCACTATTCAAATGATGCTTGTTAAGTTTTTTCCATTCAACTATTGTTTATCACTACTTTCGAATACGAGCTTGGCGCTAACTATGGCCGTGCTGCTTGTATTGCCAACAGCGAGAATCATGGCAGCCGAAGATGGTTTGGGCGCGAGGCAATCGCGGCAGATCATTGAGCAATCTGTGAAAGAGCCACTTAAAGTGATGGATCAGCTGAAAGGCTTGCTTGAAGATGAAGGCAAACATCAAGTGGTAAGCGAGGTTCTGCAGAACTTAGCTCATTTAAATTTTGATTCGATGCAGCAACGTCTTGCCGTCGCCGAGGCGTTGTTGAACCATCTTGACGATTGGAAGAAACTCTCAAGAGGTGATGCTCAAGCTGAGCAATGGGCTGACATTCTTGCGTCATCTTTGAGCGCGAGCTATTACGAAGAGGGGTTGCTTTATGGAAGTTTATTGGCATTGGGTCAGGATCAGGACTTGCCAGAGAGTGATCAGGGTAGGCAGAAGGTATTGAAGACCCAGCAGCGACGTCTTCAGTTATACCAGAGGCTGTGCGAGGAGATGCTTGCTTTCTCTTCACAGTCTGCGGTCTTTTTTTCCAGGCTGGTCTTGCTTGCTGAAGCGGGTGGAATCAGTGATGAAGAACTGCTGTTGCACTGCCAACGCTCTCTACGCTTACTAACGGAGAGCAACGCGCGAAGTTATTTTGGCAAACTTGAAGCGCCGACGAAAAAACTCGGGGAAGGTGTGTTGAAGTGGGAGAGCGTAGCCACGCCCTCCGCGGCTAGCGGGCCTATTCCGTGGCTGATCGAGTATGCCTTTCGGACTGGAAATGAAAGTGTGCTCGAGCAAGCGAAGAACCTGCCGTCGGATAAAGCGCTGGGAGAGGCGTTGTTGATGCTCGGTGATTATTATTTCTGCTCAGAGAAGGGTTTTGCGCAAAGTGTTGAGAAGGTTGAGAGCTTTAGCCGTCAGTCAGGAAAATATGGGGCTTTGTTGAGTCAGAAAATACAGTGGATCATGATGCGCAGAGCGCTAGCTTTGCGACCAGCTATGGATAAAGCTTTTGCTCTGGAGAAATTCGTAGAGCATCGCTTGCAAGGTGAATTTGATTGGATCACGCAACAGTTTTCTTTTGACCAAATTCGTCTTATCTCTATGAGGAAGGGAGATAAAGAAATCTATGCTTTTTTGAAGAAAGCAACTCAAGCAATGGGCTTGGATCGAGCTCAGCTTAGTAAAGATAAAAAGGAGGCGCCAGAACTGGTGGCATTTCTGAATCAGGTCGGAAGCTCTTTAAGCTGTGTTTATGCGGCTATGATTTTTGCAAAAGCCTATGGGCAGGCTGACTATATTCAAATAGACATGAGTAGGGATATGATGGATCCCATCGGTCATTACGCCATTGTTTTAGAGCTCTATCGGTCACCGTTTTTTATAGAGGCGGAAAAATACGTCGTTTTCCCCACTGCAGAGTTCCCCAAAGTATTGAAGGATCGCCGTTACGATACCATTGCTGGGTATAGACTGCACTTTTTGCTTAATCGCTTGTGTGGGGATAACAACGCAAGTGCCAGAAAGCTTTTGCGAGAGACTTTCGGGAAATTAGATACTTTTGGAGCTAAGCTCATGGTAGCTTTGTTTGAAGAGCAATCTCACGTTGCTGTGTTGTCGTTTTTTGCAGAGCAGAGAGCATTGATCGAAAAGCTGCCGCAAAAGAAACAACGGGAATTGGCCTTATTGGCAAAAGATCTGATTTGTCCTCCGTGTTTGCCAAAACTGCGAGATGAAAAAAGCAGGGCAACCATGAGTTGGATTTTTAAGACGGCAGCTTCTGGAGAGTTTGCCAGAATCAAAAAATATGCCGAAGCTAAAACGATCACAGAAGCAGGCTTGGAACCCGAAACCATTCTGGAATTGGCAGGGAAGGATCTGCAACGTGCCTTGGCATTTGATTGGAGAGCTGCCTATGCGGCCTTTGAAAACCTAGCGATTTTAGGTGAAGCAGCTGTTTTGAGAGGTGAGATCGATCTTGCTGAGCAGACTTTCACCGAGCGGCTTTTGAATGAATGTTTGTTTGTGGCAAGACCTGTGGAAGCTTTCGTCTTTATGACGAAGCTGTTGCAATCAGAGTCGCTTCCGACGGTGTTCAACTACAATTCGTTGTTTCATAGCTCGCTGATGCATTTATCGCATCGAGCGAAAAATGCTGACGTTAGACTCAAAGAGTTTGCCACTTTTATTCGCTTAGCTGATAGTGAGATGGATTCACCGTCCGATTTAGCGGTGACCTTACCGTTTTTTTGCAACCTTCTCTCGATCATGGATTTAGAGGTTCGTCCGCCCCCTTATTTGGTCGATTGGGCGAAAGAACCTGCAGTGAAACAACGGCATCCGCAACTCGTCGAACAGATTCAATTGGCAGTGGAATTGTTGAGTTCCAAACGTAACGGGCCAAGCCCACAGGGAGTAAAAAAATTCAAAGAAGTATTGAAGTCAGATGATTTCAGCGATTCTGCCGCCTGTTTGTTAGCAACGTTGGTGAGCCACTTAGATGAAAGGGAGTCTGAAGAGCTATTGAAATTCAACTTACTGCTGCTGGAAAAGTTATGGGAGAAAAATGGGGCGGATGTGGGTGAGGATCTGATTTTGCACACCCTACGTCATTTGCAAGCCAAGCGCAGGCGCTTAACAAAGGAAGAATATATGGAGGCGGGCTGGTCAGAGGCTGAAAAGTCGTTGATACAGGCTTACCAGCAATACGTTTTGACTCCAAAAAGTAAGCCGAAACGATTTCAGATTGACGAGCCAGATAACTTTATCAAAGAGGATCTGATTCGAATGCTTTTGCAAAACAATGGGGAAGGTGCTGTCAAAAAAATGCTCAAACAAGTGGAAAGACCGGTGTCGGAAATGAGCAATTCGTATCAGGTTTTTGCCCATTTGATCCGCGCAGGCTCTTACTCCGAGGCTACTGACATACTAAAAGGAAATTGGGTGCAGATGCTCGATGCCGCTGCAGTATTGGTGACCTTTGACCAGCGCTTAGCAGATCATGTGAAGCCTTTTTTAAAAGCTCTCGATGGTGAGCCAGTTTGGTTGAAATGGTTGGCAGAATATTTACTGATCAGAACCGAAGAGAAGAATGGAGAGCCTCCTGCGAAGGGATGGGAAAAGGTTGAAGTAAGATTGTCTGAGGTTGCAAGGCGTTTACCGCTTGATGATTTCCCCGATGAGGTGACGAGTTTGAGAATACTGCTTTCGTTTCTTGATTTTCCAGAAACCGAATCAATGCATAAAGATGCATTGCTCAAAGTAGCGCAGGGCATCAGCTTTCAATCTATCAATCAAGAGCTGGATCAAGAGCTGCAAAAATTACTGGTGCAAGCCTATTTATATCAGGCCATTCAAGAAGTGCTCGCAGGTGATACTAGGAGGATAGATCAATTGTTAGTTCAAGTCGGTCAATGGCAGGCTGTCACAAAGAATAAGACAGATGGAAATTCCAGCCATTATGGGAAATGGCTACCTGCTATTCAGTTGCTCATCACTAATCCTAGAGTGCTTGAGAAATGTAGGGAAGCTGATTTCGCTCGCAAGATACTTCCTTATTTTGCGCAAATAGGTGAGCGAAGGGTTTTCGGGATTATGGACGGAGACTCGAATGCTTATTTGTCTGCGGTGATTTTTTTGCACATGGTGTTAGACCGAGCAGGTGAAATCCAGGCATTTGTAGCAAAACTCCCCAAGGGCAGCGTGGAGTATTTTGAAGAGCTTTTTCGGGGTGCAGAACGCAGTCTTATTTTAGCCGAAGTCTTCAGACTCTTTTATTGGCCTAGGTACCACGTGCCTAATCGATTGTTCGACAGTGATACGAAAAACCGACCGAAGCTAAAAAAAATGCACCCCAAAGCTCTGGAGATGATCACTAAATTGAAAGACTTAAAAGAAAGCTTTGTCTATACGGCTCCGATTGATCGCAAGTTAACGACGTTCCTGAAAGCTTCGACGATAGCGGAGACGGGCTATTCGCCGCAGCGTTTTTTAGCTGAAGTCGGTAGGTTGATGAGAGGGCGACAAAATTTGCGCGAGCGCAGGCAGATTTATGATAAGAGTATTGCTTTGATAGAGAAACAGTTGAGTGGTCAGGGAGAGTGGAAGCAGGCTTATCAAAATGGCGGGTCTTTACCTGGGCAAGTTTTTCACAGACTGGCGTTTTCTCAGGGCGATTCAGGGGGGGGGGATCTAGCACTGCTGACGGACATATGGTGGCATGATACTCCAGCTGGCTTTTCGCTTGCCGAGCATTCAGCGATGGCGCGTTACGCAGCGCAGCTGTGGAAGAAGGTGGCAATAAGTGGGCAAATGCTTGGAGAGCATACGGTTTCGGAGTTGTTGGCTTCTTTGCGTTCGATCTTGCCTGCGAATTCAGGCAGCTGGGGCAATGTAGCGGTTTTCAGACCAGTGTTTTTTGAAGTCTGCCAGGTAATCGAAGATGTTGGCTTTTTAGAGCGGGTTTTAAAAATGGATTCAATGAAAGATAACCCGCTTTATAGAGAGTTCTCTTTAGCTATACAAATGTATCTGGCCGCGCAAAACAAAGCAAAGGGTGCAGTGTCGCAAAATTCGAAAGAGATAGGGGATGATTGGGTGCAGGCGGCATTGTTTTTTTTACGCGATGAGCCTAAGGCAGAGCTACGCGCGTATATGATTCAGCATCTATTTTTAAGGGGATTCACTGTTTGTCCTGCAGTTTTGCAACAACGCTTATGGCAGGAAACCTTGCGCATCGTGGAGGAAGGTGGCCCCGTAAATGGCTGGTATTGGACTCATATGCTGAATCAATTTGGTGAAGCTCCAAGAAATCAAAAGTGGCAAGAGCAGGCGCGGAACTTTATTAATGCTTGGAAGATTCTAAACAAAAAACAGGATCACCCTTGGCGTGACTACCAAGCTTTGACTTCGCCGCTACTTGCTCAGTTGCGATTGCTTTATCAAGTTGGTCAGACTCAGGTAGCGGAAGAGTTTTTTCGCCAAAATGAGGCTGTGTTTAAAAATTCAGGGCTTTGCCTAGCTTTGCTGATCAAGCATGGTAGTTTCGAAGTTGCGCAAGGGTGGCTCTTGTTGGATCGCCAATCTCTCATTTTATCGGCTCCTGAAACAGCGCAGAGTGCCTTTCAAATGTATTATGACATAAAGTTTGAACAACAGGGTGATCGTTTTTTTAAGCAAGTCAAGTCGGCTGAGGATCGTTTTATTGCGAAACTTTGTTGCTATCATTTGAGAGATCCTAGTGGGTTTGCTGGTGGAGAAGTTGAATCCCTAGCTAAGTCTCAGCGAGATCAGCGGATGCAGAGTTTAGTGACTAGTTATTCAGCTGAGCTTTTTGGTTCTGAACGAAAGCACTTTGAAGTGCTGAATGCTCTGAGTGAGGATTGGCGGAGTTCAAAAAAGGTGATGCTCATGTTAGACAAGTATTTCACAGTAACTCGCCTGGAGGCTCTGCTCAAGCAAGCTGGGTCTTATGTAAGACTGCGTCCGAAACTCAAAGCGATGCAGGCATGGATATTATCAAAGGTGAAGTATCAAAATGATAGCTCCGCAGTGGCGCTTTACTATAACTCTTGCAAAAATAAGCTTCCTGCGTCAGATCAATTTTATGTGATCAATGATTTGGTGAAAGTTATGCAGGCTTTTGCCATCAGTGAACTGCAGGAAAATGGAAATGGGGATTTACAGGTATTGAGTAGCTTGCATGGGCTCATCAAACAGCTGCTGCTGCAGCTTCCCTATAAAAGGGTTTCGCCAGAGTGGGGGGGGCTCATTACTCTGCAAGTGATCATAGCTGATCGAATCGATAAGACGGCAGACCTGCAAGCATGGCGGGAAAGTTTGAAACCTAAGCAGAAGATGGGATTGAAGCGAATGCTTGCATTGAATCAACGCTACCGTCCGTTACGGGCAAGCTCACTTTTCAAGGGCGAGGAACAGGCTGGTAATCTGAAAAAAACTCAGCATGCATTGATGGCGGATACTTGGATGAAGGATGCTAAGGGAGGGCGAGCAGTTAGATAGCCATCACTCCATGAGCTTCTTTCTCACTTTGACCACTACGGGTAGCATCACGGCTTTGACTTCTCCGTTGCTGTGTTGCACGCCGCTGGTGACGGTGCCTTTGAGGTCGAGTCCGAGGTCGAGTCCTGTTGAGATCGAGAAAACGGCGGTGCCGATGAGGTTGATGCTGGCTTTAGAGATGCTGCCTTTGTTGTCGGCACTTTGACCGCCACCTTGGATGTTGACGGAGATCACGGCATTATCATCTTCGATGTTGAGGAGGGTCAATGTCCCGCTAGCTTGCGCCGTGACCAGATCGGTTTGCACAAAGTGCTGAATGAAACCAGGTTTGCAGGGCCAGGAATCACCGATTTTGATGGGGTGATCAGGCAACCACTGACGGTTGGCGTAGGCTTCGAAAACTTCGATTTCTTGTTGTTGTTCTGGACTGGCATTGCCTTCGGCGAGTTTGAGCTTCCAGCGGTCACCCTCTTTTTCGGCGATCACAGGACGTCCGGTCAGGGTTGTGTGGGTCTCTGAGGGGATATCTTTTCCCTGCCAGGTGAAAGAGGCGACGCTATCA
>JAKISY010000076.1 GCA_021648365.1 Verrucomicrobiales bacterium | reverse complement strand
TGCTATCTGTCGCCTTTACCCATGCCCTTAGCCCTTTAGTTTCGACCAGAGCATCGATCATCTTACGATAGATGAAAAAACCCTGCTTCGTCATCAACTTGCCTTTATAACAAGCCGACAAGAGTTTATCCAAGTCTTGATACTTCTTGTTCACCAACAAAAGTTTTGCCTTCTTCAAATAAGGATCCGAGCCTTGCTGATCCACCTTGCCAATCGCTTGCTCACTCGATGGTGTCTCCAGAGTTGAACTGATCGCATTCAGCAATTCCAAAAACTCTGGCTGCATTCGAGCAGGCTGCATGGAGTTCGCCACCTGTCGAACTTTTTGCCTATTTTCACGAGCATAATTCACAACCAAATAGGTTCCAATACCTATCGCCACTACCAATATCAGGGATAACACACATCCTCCGACAGCCAACCACTTGCAGCCCTTGTTTGACGGAGGTGGCGACTCGTTTCTATTTGGTGGTGGTGGCGGATTCATATTTCTGTGTGTTCGCTATAGGGTGAAATCTACTTGACCTTATTTCCTCCGTACCCGCTTCTTTTTGGGATGAGCGTGGCGTCCAGGAAAGGTCAACTCAGCTATGCCGGATTTATCTAAGGCTCCCAATCCCTCTTTTTTCATCTTCTCATACTGTGCCTGCGTTGCCGCATTGATGGGCAGCTTGAGCTTTTTCTGCTTGGCCAACTTAGCGGCAATGCCAGAATCTTTCGCCGCATGATCTGCGGAAAACCAGCATTCATGGTCACGATCGATCATGTCATCGGCATCCGTTTCCAGCACGCGTGAGTTGGCTCCTGTTTGAGAAAAAACTTCGCAGACCATTTTTAAATCATGCCCAAGAGCTTTTGCCAGTCCTAAGCCCTCAGCCAGTGCCGCAGTGTTCATGTTCATCACCATATTGACCAATGCCTTCACTTCCGCCGCTTTGCCAGCAGTGCCGACATACTGAAGATTGGCGCTCAAATCATCGAGCAATTTACGGTTCTTTTTGAACACCTGCTCTTTGCCACCCATCATGAGATACAACTTGCCCTCACGTGCATGACTGATGCTCGACGCCATGCAGGCTTCGAGCACATCTGCCTTGCGACGAGCGGCAGCCTTAGTGACTTCGCGATGCATGTCTGGAGATACTGTAGCGCAATTGATAAACACCTTGCCAGCAGCTTCCGTGAGCAAATTGTCTTTTTTGCCAAAAAAAATCTTCTTCATCGCAGCATCATTGGTCACCACGGTGAAAATGACGTCCGCATGAGCCGTCACATCAGCCAGCTTGCGATACGCCACCGTTTCCGCGCCTAATTCTTCTGCCAAAGCTTCTGCACTAGCGCGATGCACATCGTAGACCGCGGTGACTTTATATTTCAAATCTTTAAGGTGGCGAGCCATATTAGCTCCCATTCTTCCGACTCCTACAAAAGCGATTCTCTTTTTACTCATGATTTTAGATTGATTAAACTCGCACTACCAGCGTATCTCTTTATCCTAGTTGACCTTTTCACAAAAGCAAAAACATCTAACTCTTCTACCTTTCAATTTCTCTGCCTGCCCATGCACCCGCTAGCCAAACAACTTTTCTTGGAAATGGCAATGGCGCGCAATCCCGCCAAAGCAGCGCCGATGCAGGCCTACATGAAAACGGATCAAGCTTTTTATGGCATCCAAGCCAAAGAACGAAAAGCCATCTTTAAAAGGTGCGCCGCCGAACACCGGGTGGACAGCATGGAAGACTACCAAGAAATAGTTCGCACCCTATGGGGTGGTGAACACCGCGAAGACATGTACCAAGCCCTCGAAGTAGCAGAATATTTCAAAACGTTTCGCACAACAGATGCTTGGAAAATGCACTGCGACCTAGTTCACAGCGCTCCGCACTGGGACACACTGGACTGGGTGGCGGGCAAACTGATCAGCGAACTGGTCTTACTCGACCGTGCCCGCTTTGACCCACAACTGATTCTCTGGAGCAAGGATTCGAATCGCTGGGTTCGCCGCGCTTCCCTTTTAGCCCATTTACACCACAAAGAAAAAACCAACCGCGACTTACTCGGCGATACCATCCGCTTGCTGATGCCAGAAAAAGAACCCTTCATTCGCAAAGCAATCGGCTGGGTCTTGCGCGACTTCGCCAACACCGATCCACTGTGGGTGATCGAGTTTGCTCGTCACCACGAAGAAAACCTATCTGCCCTAAGTCGTCGTGAAGCCCTCAAGCGCCTAGACCACGACGACGAACTGTGATGGGCTGAAGAACCCTATTCCTCTTCTTCGCCCGCACTCTCCTCGTTGGATTCCTCGTTGGATTCCTCGTTGGATTCCTCGTTGGATTCCTCGTTGGATTCCTCGTTGGATTCCTCGTTGGATTCCTCAACTTGTGAGCCCTCTCTTGGACCACTTTGATCTAACAACAAGGCGACTTCTTCTTGGATTTTCTCCACCTCATCGAGTTTCAACTGAGGGTCGCGCACCACCAACACATCTCCACTTGCTCTGTGCTCATAAAGCAACAACCGACTGAACTCGGTCTCTTTTACTCCAACTGGCACGATCGTTTTTTTGCGCTCCAGCATCAGCGTCAGTATGTAGCGTGCATTCTCCGTGCTCGCCTCGTCCTCCTCGATCATGCGACGCAGCATGGTCTCTGCCGACTCGTTGCCGAGCACCTCTTGACTTGTGTCTTCCTGGGGATACTTGCAGACCGTTTTCCAAAATGAAAACGGTTCTAATTTTTCACTCAACTCTTTCCAAGCCTCTTGCGAGTAATCCTTGCGCAAAAAACCTTCGCCTTCAGGGTCATCAAAAATACAGGCGTAAAACGATTCTCCATCATCAAATTTTCGCTCCGTGTGACAGCACTTGCTGTGACGACGGCTGATCTTCCAGTCTTTTTGTATAGCCATAGATTGAAGTTGAATGAAAAGTTTTTATCGAAAACGGCATTTGCTCCTGCTCACCTCAAGCCCTACCCAATAATTTGCGGAAAAAGCTACCGTCAATAATCGTCTTGATACTCGGTGGTTGTCGGTTCTGCGAACGGTAATAGAGCAGCATCGCGCCGATCGCAGCAAAGATGAAGTTCGTCGCCCAGGCCGCAACGAAAGCTGGCAACTGCCCTCCTTGCCCAAAAGCCAGAAAAGTGCCTCGCAATAGATACATCGAAGCAAAGATGAAGATCGAAGCCGCTACCCCACCCATCACCCCGCGTCGAGAATACACGATGCCCAGAGGCGCCGACACCAATACCATCACCAAACAACTGAACGGCTCTGCCCAACAATACCACCAGTTGGTGCGATACGGAGCTAACTGCTTACGGTCATAATCCGCATTGGTTCGCAAATAAGTGCTCAGCCCTAATATGCCCATATGCTCAGGATTAAGCGAAGCACTGACCACCTTCCAAGGAGTCTCTCGCCATTCTGGAATTTCCAACGAATCCCAAGACTGAATCGTAGGTATGCCATCTGCTCCATAGGTGTAAGTCTTACCCCTATAGAGCTTCCAAGTGCGATTGCCAAAAAACCATGTTGCCGAATTACCCCTCCAACTGGTCAGTAAATTATTGTTTTCATCGAATTGCCATATTGCAACAGACCCCATCGTTTTGCGAGTGAAATCAAGCGGCACCCTCCCTACAAACCAAGTCCGGCGGTCCACGGGATTGACATACATCCAGCCCAACTTAGCCCAGCGAGTTTTTTTCTTCTTTTTGTTACTTTGTTGGTCCTTAAAATCCCCATCGTGAATCGATTGAAGCATCGCTTTCTTCGTTCCCTCCGACCTCGGAGCCCAGTGATATTTAAAAACTAAACAAACCAAAGAACAATACAACCCGATCACAAATAAAGGTCTTAGCACTCGCATCATACTGCGCCCAGCACCCAGCATCGATATCAGCTCATTGGATGCCGACATACGGCTCAACGAATAAAGTAAAGAGAGCAGCAAAGTCACCGGCAGGACAAAAAGAATGACCTGCGGCAACTGAATAAAATAAAACTCCATGATGGTTCCCAACCCCGCTTTAGCTGCAACAAAATCCGGACCATTGTCGGTGAGATCAAAAATAAACCAAATCGCCACAAAGCCAATCAAGGTGAAAATAAAAGGTAGCAAAAAATTACGTATCACATATTGATCCATGATACTGGACCGATAATGCCAACGAGCAATCAAAGGGAAACTCAAAATCAACACCCCTATCAAAAAGAGCTTACCCAAGTAAGCTACCACCGAAGGATCTTCACCGATACGGCTCATCTGAATATCACGAAAGTTTTGCGAGAAATCGGTCGGCAACCAAGCCACTAATACCCCGATCGACGCGAACCATAATACGATCATGGTGATTCTAGCCCGCCGAATCGATGACAGCCTTTTCCGCAGACTGTAAAAAGAAGTGAACAAACCTATACTCACTGCAAAAATCCCTAGACTTTGAGCGATAGCAATGGCGATCGGAGGCTCTTCGCTAGGGTGCACTTTGCCCACGGCGAGCTTCTCCCTGAAGTCCGCGATTAGCTCATTGTAAGTTTGCCACGCCTCCACACAGATCACCACCATCACAAGAAGAATGGCAGATAGACTGAGCTGCAACCAGAGCGAGCGCAAGTTCCAGGTCTTGACACGCTCGGTCAAACTTCCCGCAATTTTGCCCAGCTTGGCAACAAAAGGATTCTTTAGAATTTTCTTAATCATTCCGTGCATCAACAACTCATCTACCATCATCGCTTGCTAAGAGCGCACTGGATCGAAGATGAGATGGAATGGTGCGCGAGCGTAGGCACTGGGTCAAGTGCTTGTTGGTAAAAGCCCGCCCCAACTCAGTCCCTCATCATATCAAACAACTCCTCACGCTGCTTGGGCAACTGCCCAAAAGTATTGGCAATGCTCGCTGCCGGACTCCTGCTGACATGTTCGATGCCCAGACAACGGGAAAGTTCCTTTTCAAAATGCAACACCGCCCTTTGGTCGGGACGATTTTGATCCAAATACCCCAGCGCCCGTTCCAAAAGATTGGCGATATCTGGAATCGGAGTCCCTGACTCGACCACCTTTTCGATCAATTTCACAAAATAAGCCGCAGCCAGCGTCTGCAGATAAGACTGCCGAATACCAGAACGAGTATTCAAAAGCTCAAGGTCCTTCAAAATATGCAAATCGCTTTTGCGACTGCGAACCATCTCTATTTCACAACGGAAAAACAAATCCAACTTGCCTGCAAAACGGTTTTTGTTCCGCCTCGCCCCCTTTGCCACCGTCTTGATCAAGCCCTGCGACTCTGAACACCAGTGAATGATCAGACTGGTTTCAGTCAAAGGAAAGCGTCGAATGAGGCTGGCAGTAGTTTTTTCCAAAAAACAGAATGAGGTAAAGGTGAATACGATTTGCAGAACTCGATTCCGTGTCCAACAGTAAACAACTATCGACCTTAGCAGAACTCAAACCATAAGCGTCGTTCTAAAATAATAAAATGGATTGGCAAGAAATTGACATCACCCAACTGCAAACTCGTTTGCAAAGCTTACAGAAATTCATGGACCTTCCTACTCTGGAGTCCGAACTGTCTGTTTTGGAGGGAAAAATGACCGCGCAGGATTTCTGGGGCGATAAAGAATCCGCTCAGAAAACCGTAACTGAAGTCTCGCGCCTCAAAGCCAAATTGACCCCGATACGCGCCCTGAGCAGTCACATGGAAGATCTCTCCATCCTGCTAGAAATGGCACCCGACGATGAAGACAGCGCCACCGAAGCTGGCTCAGAATATGAGCTTCTGCTCAAGGAACTCGACAAGGTCGAACTGCAAACCCTGCTCGGCGGACGGCACGATTCGGAAAACGCCTTTGTCACTATTCATTCAGGAGCCGGTGGAACCGAAGCTTGCGACTGGGCAGAGATGCTGCTGCGCATGTACCAACGCTGGGGTGAACGCAAAGGCTTCAAAGGCGAAATCGTCGACTTCCAAGCCGGAGAAGAATGCGGTGTGCGCTCTGCCACCTTGAAATTGAGCGGCGAAAACGCATACGGCTATCTCTACAATGAAAACGGCGTACATCGACTGGTGAGGATTTCCCCCTTTGATTCCCAATCGCGACGTCACACCTCCTTCGCCAGCTTGGATGTGATCCCAGAATTGGACGAAGATGACGAAATCGAAATCGAAGACAAAGATCTGATAATCGTCACCGCGCGTAGTGGAGGCAAAGGCGGGCAAAACGTCAACAAAGTCGAAACTGCCGTTCACCTCAAACATATCCCAACAGGTATCATCGTGCGCTGCAGCGCCGAACGTAGCCAGCACAAAAATCGCGTGCTGGCGATGAAACTACTCAAAGCCAAACTCTTCAAACTCGAAGAAGACAAAAAACGCTCTGAGATGGAACGTCAATACGGCGAAAAAGGCGAAATCGCCTGGGGCAGTCAAATCCGCTCCTACGTCTTCCAGCCCTACCAAATGGTCAAAGACCACCGCACTGGGTTTGAGATGGGCAACATCCAAGAAGTCATGGACGGCAACATCGACGGCTTCATCGAAGCCAAGCTACGCGGGCAAACTCCAGATGTGTAAACAAGCATGATGCGCTAAAAGCCCCCCGCAACAAAATATTTTGCATGGGGTGTGACCCCTAATGCTGGAAAAAATGTGAAACAGCTTTGCAAGCTGTGCTCCGCTTCCCCCTAGACAACAGCTTACAAAGCTGTTTCACATCAAACACCCACCCGGCGTGATTGCTATCCATTCACTTCAAAAAAACGGATGTAGCGTGGGTGTCCTCACCCGCGACTGCTTGCGTTTAAATCACAGGCAGCGGGTGAGGACGCGCCCTCAGTTTTTTATAGGAGCACAACGTAGAGTTATTTGCATCGTTTTTTAGTAGACTATGCAGCTCGGTTTAATTTTTATGATAACATAAAAATTATTTATAGCTTACAGAAAATGACTTTTTACGTCGTAGCACTACGACCGTAGCGGAAACAATCACCCATGATAAAGTGGAAATTTGCTCAAAATCCTACGACGGTAATGGTGGAGAAAAACCCAATGTCAAAGTGGTGCGTAACATATAGCCTTCACAGGCGTACAAGTGCGCAACAGTTATCTTTTACAACAATTCTCTCAATCCTCTAGGGTGAAAGGTTCAGATTTATAACCATCTATGGCAACTATTAAATCCAATTCGGCATTACGCACATTTTCTACAAAGAATGCAGGAACAAGAATCTCGCGGCTATCCTTGGGAGCGATCGAGACACCTTCGCCGCTAGAATCATTTATATAAATCAATTCCCATAACTGCCTATCAGTTTTTAAATAGAAATTGAGATTGGTTGCCACTGGGATACGGGAGGGGTCTACCCATCCTGATAGCTCAAGCGTAATCAGTTTCGCGGAAAGATTTGTGAAAGTGAATTTTAAAAAAGTGTATTCTTCACCAGAAATATCCAATGATACTTCGCCTATGAATTTTAATTCTACCACCTCTGTCTCCGGCACGGAAGGCTTGCGATGGGAATAGTCTATCAATGACACGCCTTCTTGGATCACAATAGCATCGGTGGCGTATCTCTTTAAAAAGTTCGTTGCTAATATCGAGATCAAGAAACATATAATAACGCCACCCAAGAACCCAATTATAGTTCCTTGAAAAAAAGAGAATCGCCTTTTCATGACCGATGTGGAGTGGTGTGGTGTGGAAATTAATGAGCAATTAACTGCTAACGATATTAACGAATTTCAACCTATGTATACAAGAAAATTAATTTCTTAAAATTTTTGAGTGCCATTTAAATATCTAATTACACAATAGCCATCTATGTTTAGATTAAAAAATTTTAAGTTCCGGGTTAGGGGGAAGCGTCGGCGCACTGCCCTCCCCATAAGTCTCACTAAATGGAGTGTGTCTACCCGAATTATCCCAGTATTCATTTGATTTTAGTTTTGCGAGACGAAACGAGTGCATGAGATTCGTATTTAAGTTATAAGGTGCATATGCTTCACATGATTTTTTACTAGACCAGCCCTTATCGGCTCGGTATTTCGTAAACCACTTATCCGCATGGTCTTTGCCCCTAGTGTTTGCCCAATTGTAAAAATCTGTAACATGTTCCTGCTCTCTATCATGTATGCTATCGAAGCTCACCCCGTTTACTTTGCCACCATTTTGCAAGCCTTTATGTATGTATTCAACAGCCCAAAAGGTGACATTGATCTTATCAATCACAAAAACTTTCGAGCCATCTCTCTTTTTGCAAACACACTTTACGTCCGATATATCCCATTCCGCACCAGCTTGACCATAAACTGTTCCATTGGGTTTCCCAAATGTTGACCACCCTGCGCTTATTGATTTTTTCCAACCCGCGGTGAACGTCTTCGCCCCAGGCTCCGTGTTGTGATAATGCTTAGTAGGTTTGTTGATCCATGTCACACTTAACCCTAAATAATCCACCCGATTCACCCCATCATTCCTAACAAATCCGAATAAATTATACCCTCCCGCTTCCCCAATCGGATCCCTGCTCGGCCACCTGCCAGTAATTGAGTCATACCAACGATAGCCGAAATAATAAAGCCCCGTCACCGCATCCTGCGGCTTGGTTGAGAAACGAAGCCTTGAGTGCCGTCGTAGTTGCGCCTTTGAAGGGGCTTTTGATCGGTCAACCGCGATGCCAACAACGATGACGCAGATCTTTCGGTGTGAATCGTAGGCACAGATCACATGGATATGGGTTTGTCCGAATCGAGTTTGCTGGAATTGGAAGGTGGTGAATTCTGGCAAGGTGGCTGTGTGGTCGTAAGCGTAGATGAAGAGAAGACGAGGCTGGGATAGGCGGGGGAATCGTAACTGTAGTAGGGATCGAAGCATCGCATGTGCCAGCCTTGCATAAACAAGGTGTGAGCGGTTGATGGAGTTCAAACTGGCAGGTGATGCGGGCACGGTTGTTCGATAGGTGATGGACTCGGTGTGGTGAATTTTATACTAAGCCAGAAGATTTTCTGCAAGAAGAATGTTTGAAGATATGCGGATACGATCGATCGCTGCACAGGGATTCGGTTGTCGTTTCTGACTATTCATGGGCAGGATGCCCATGCTGCTTTGCTTACTTCGGAGTGCTTTCAGGGAAGGGGCTTTTTTGCGTCAACTCACGGTGTCGTCCATGATGGCGGTGAGGGTTGCTTCGACTTCTTCGGCGACGGCCTGGATGTCGTCTGCGCCGAACATGCCGAGCATCATCGATGGGCTGATGGTGGAGAGCTTGACTTCGCCAGCTTGGGTGTAAACGGAGATGCGACAGGGCAGGGCGGTGGAGATTTCCGGATTGGATTCGAGGACCTTCTTTGCCTGATGCGGATTACAAACTTCGAAGATGCGGCATTCGCCGTCAAATTCGACGCCTTTTTTTGCCATGGTTTGAGCTAGGTCGTGAACGGTCAGGACGCCGAATTTGTGTTTGCTGACGGCGGTGTGAAGATCCTCGCAAGTTTGATCGAGAGATTTGGTGGAGGTGCGGTTGATGGTCATTAGGATTTAGGATTTGAGATTTGAGATTTGAGAACCGAGGCGTAGCCGAGATAGCTGGAGATAATTACTCGAAGGCAATTGAGATTTATTTGGGGGAGGCTTAGTTAAGTTTGAGGATGTCGTGGATGAGGCTGGGGCCTTGGTAGATGAGGCCTGTGTAAATTTGCACGAGGGTGGCGCCGGCGTCGAGTTTATTTTGGGCGTCTTCTGCGCTGAAGATGCCTCCGACGCCGATGATGGGGATGTCGGCGGTGAGATTTTGGCGCAGCTGACGGATGACTTCGGTGGAGCGGTCGGTGACGGGGCGTCCGCTGAGTCCGCCGGCTTCGTCGGCATGGGCATGGCCGGCGACGGCTTGGCGGTCGATGGTGGTATTGGTGGCGATGACGGCGTCGATGTGGGTTTGATTGAACACTTGGGCGAGGTCGGCGATGTGCTGATCGCTGAGGTCGGGGGCGATTTTGATGGCGATGGGGACGATTTTGCCTTGATGACTGGCGGCGAGTTTTTTGCGTTGCTCTTGCAGCGCGGTGATCAGGCCGCGGGTGGTATCGGCGGCTTGCAGGTCGCGCAGTCCTTTGGTATTGGGAGAGGAGAGATTGATGGCGATGTAGTCGGCGGCGGCGTAGGCTTGGCGGAAGCCGCTGAGGTAGTCGTCGATGGCGTTTTCATTGGGGGTATCGAAATTTTTGCCGAGGTTGATGCCGACGATGCCTGAGTAGCCTTGACGTGATTTTTCTAAATTTGCGAGCACGGCGGTCATGCCGGGGTTGTTGAATCCCATGCGGTTGATGATGGCTTGGTGTTCGCGTAGACGAAAGAGGCGTGGTTGGGGATTGCCGGGTTGGGCGCGCGGGGTGATGGTGCCGATCTCGACGTGGCCGAAGCCTAGGGCACCAAAAGCGGCGACGGCGCGTCCGCTTTTATCCATGCCGGCGGCGAGTCCGATGCGGTTGGGGAAGGTCAGTCCCATGACTTCGACGGGCTGACTAGCGGGGGGCTTTCCTGTTAGCAGGGTGAGCAGTCCGAGACGGTGAGCGAAATTGGCACCGCTCAAGGTGAGGTGATGAGCGGTTTCGGGTTTCAGTGAGAATAAAACTTTCCGTGCTATTTTATAAAAATCAGGCATTTGTGCAGTGGTTTAGGGCAAAAATTTGAGGCGTAATTTATATTTTTGAATGCACGATGTTTTTACGTGACATTTGCGACCGTAGCGTCTTTTGTCGCGGAACCAAACGTAATTATTTCATTGTGAACAACGCCATGACTGCGATTCCAATTAGCGAGCTTGGAGAACCGTTCTATATAGGGTCGGTTCAGAAGCTCTACGGGGTCGATTCTGATGATTCGGTGATGGTCACGCAGACTACGAATCAAGGTTCTGTCTTTGACGTGGGTGCTTTGTTTGAGATTCCAGGCAGTGATGTAGCGCGGGCGGTTTTTCGTCATGTGCTGTATTCGGAAATGGCGAAACCTGAGCTGTGGAAAGAGGTGCTGGACGGCATCCGTGCGACGGAGGATTTGGATGATGTCTATCGGGATGAGCTGTTGACGGGGGCGATGGAGGATGTCTGTGAGCGCGGCGCGCGTACCCATCATGAGGGCATGATCGATGCGCTGAGTGGTGAGATTTGTCATCGCGGTTTACCGGAAAATCCGAGTGCTTATAATGTGGTGCGCAAGTATCAGATTCTGAAACCGGAGGAAATTCAGTTTCTTGGGGCGCATCTTTACGATTACGCAAAATTTCCGCATGAAGATGGTTTTGTGATTCCTTTGGAATACATCGTGCGTTTTGGGATCACCAGTGGTTCGTCGGTTTACCGCAAGTATTTGAAGATGGATGCTGCGGCGCGCCAGTCTTTTGAGCGGGAGTTGGGAGTGAACGAAGCTCTTGAGGCGTGGAAAATGTTGCAACGTCCGGTGAGTGACTGCACTTCGAAATTTGAGCCAGAAGATCGCATGGTCAGCAAGCAGGAGGCCTTGGTGATGAGTGGCTTAGCTGGGGATATGTGGGTGAAAAGCGGAAAAATGGCGGTGTTGGGGGCGTGCTTCGTGAGGCATCTTTTGGACAAGATTGGTTTGTGTTTGTGGGATATCAAGTGGGAGTTCGCCAAGGATGGGGAGGATGTGGTTTTTGTCGATACGATTGATACGGATTCTTTTCGGGCGACGGGTTTTGTGGATCACAAGGGCTGTCGTTATGTGATGAATTACAACAAGCAGTCGATGCGGGATTATTTCTTGATCGCGCACAGTGACTGGACGGATGCGATCAATGACGCCAAGGGGCGAGCGGCGCAGCAGGGGGTGGCTTTTACGGAATTGCTCAAGGCGGGGCAGGAGGCGGGGACTTATGCGGCGACTCCGGATGTGGCGGAGCAGTTCATGGCGATTCAGGTGGTGAAGATGGACTTGATCAAGCAGCACATGTTGGGTGCAAAACAGCCGGAGGAGATCAAGGTGGGTTTGTTAAAGGCGGGCGAGGAGGAAATCAAATTTTACGAGGGACTTGGCAAGCTGGATGAGTTTGCTAAACTGAATGGAGTTTAAGCACAGGAGCAGTTGATATTTTGAAAGCTATATTTGAAATTACAGATAGGTATTTGGAAGCGGGCGATTGCTCGGCATTGCTGTATGCACCCTTGGATGAGGCTTTAAGCTATCGCCAGACGCGGCGTTATACGTTGGACTATGAGGGGGATCAGGCTGCGGCGCTTGATTTTGTCAGCAAGACTTTATTGGACGAGGTGGGGCAGGAGCTGCATCAGGGGGAGGGGGCGGCTTTATCAGATTACCTTTTTGCGATTGATTATGGCATGAAGCCTGGGGCTTTGGATTTGGAGAAGGAGGCGGTGATGTCATATTATCGCAATCTCAAAGAGGCGCCGATCGTGCTCAATGATTTGAAAATCGAGCATCGGGTGTATGTTTTTGGCGAGAGCAAGATCTCTGCCGACCGTTTTGTCAGTGATATCTGCAATCGTGCGATTCACACTTGGACGGTGATCGAGGGGAAGGAGTAAAATTTTATCAAGCAACGAGCATGTCTTTTTATTGTCATATACCTATCACCGAACTCAACGGCGCTGAGCTGGAAAAGCTGAGTTCGGACATGAAGCTTTCTCTGTCTCGCGTGGACATGGAGGCGGTTCAAGTAATCTTCCGCGATTGGAAACGGGAGCCAACCGATGTGGAGCTGGAGGTGATCGCTCAGACGTGGAGCGAGCACTGCAAGCATCGTATTTTCGGGGCGGAGATCACTCACGTGAAAGACGGAAAAAGTGAGGTAGTGTCTTCACTGTTTATGACTTACATCAAAGAGCTGAGTGAGGAGATCTTTGCTCGTAAACCGGGTTTTGTATTGTCGGCTTTTCATGACAATGCGGGTTTCATCGAGTTGGATGATAAGCTGGCGATCTGTCTGAAAGTGGAAACGCATAATCATCCGTCGGCGATCGAACCGTATGCAGGGGCGAATACGGGCTTGGGTGGTGTGATTCGTGATATCTTGGGTGCGGGTAAGGGGGCGAAGCCGATTGCTTCGCTGGACGTGTTTTGTTTTGGTGCGCCAGATACGGCTGCGGATGAGATCAAGGCGGATGGGGTGATTCATCCTTTAGGCGTGATGCGCGGGGTGGTGCGTGGGGTGCGAGATTATGGCAACCGGATGGGGATTCCGACGGTGGGTGGAGCGATCCAGTTTGATCCAAGTTACATTTATAACCCGTTGGTTTATTGTGGCACGGCGGGGGTGATTCCGCGTGAGTACATCGACAAGGAGATGTCGCCGGGCTTGAAGATCATTTCGGTGGGTGGGCGCACGGGGCGCGACGGTTTGCATGGTGCGACTTTTTCATCGGCAGCGCTGGGGACGGATAGTCACGAGGAGGATCTACAGGCGGTGCAGATCGGCAATCCGATTGAGGAAAAGAAAGCGGCGGACTTTGTGCTCGAAGCTCGGGATCGCAATTTGATCGAATTTATCACCGACTGTGGTGCGGGTGGCTATTCTTCGGCGGCGGGGGAGATGCTCAGTGAGGTGGGCGGCGAGATTTTCCTCGATGAGGTGAAGCTCAAGGAGCCAGGTATGGTGAGCTGGGAGATTTTCATTTCTGAGAGTCAGGAACGCATGGTGCTGGCGGTGAAAGAGGAGGATTTGCCGGAGCTCAAAGAGTTGGCGGATATTTACGAGACGGAGTTGACGGAGCTGGGCAACTCGGATGGGTCGGGGATTTTGAAGGTGTGGCATCACGGTGAGTTGGTTTGTGAGCTGGATTGCCGTCCGCTGCACGACGCGCCGACACGCCATTTGCAATCGACTTACACCAGCCCAAGTGGCACGGCGTCTTCGCGCGACATCGAGTGTATGGATCCGGCTGCGGATTTGAAAGCTCTGTTGGGTGATTTTGCGATCGTCTCGCGTGAGCCGGTGATCCGTGAATATGATCATGAGGTGCAGGGCAATACTTTGCTCAAACCGCTCGCGGGTGCGGCGGGTGATGCTCCTCAAGATGCTGCGGTGATGAATATCGACGGTAGTGAGCGCTTGATGGCGATGAGCCAGGCTTTGCTTCCGGAATGGGGTAAGTATGATCCTTTCGCGATGGGTGCGGCTTGTGTGGATGAGTGTTTCCGTCAGTTGGTGGCGGCAGGATCTAATCCGGATAAGATCGCGCTGTTGGATAACTTCTGTGTCGGCAATCCTGAAGATCCCAAGGAGTTGGGCGAATTGGTGGAGTGTGTGAAAGGCATGGCGGGTGCTGCGGATGCTTACTCGGCACCTTTCATTTCGGGTAAGGATTCTTTTTACAACTATTTTGAAACTGACGAAGGTCCGGTATCGATTCCAGTGACGGCTTTGATCAGTGGTATCGGGGTGGTGGATGACAAAAAACACGTCACGGGTGCTTCGATTCGCCATGCGGACAGTGTGCTCTGTGTGATCGGCGCTACGGGTGACGCGATGGGTGGCAGTGTCTATGGTCGCCAAAAAGAACTGGGTGATCGCGCGCCTTTACCAGTGACGCATTGCGACGAGCATTTGGAATTGTATCGTGCTTATCATGAAGCTGTGAAAAATGGCTGGATCTTGGCTGCGCACGACATCGGGGAAGGTGGCTTGGCGGTGGCTTTGGCTGAGATGGGATTTTCGGGTAAAGCGGGTGTGGAGGTTCAGCTTGAAAAAATGGTGACGGGCGAAGATGCCAGCGTGACGGCTTGTTTGTTCGCCGAAACGCCGGGACGTTTGCTGGTGGAAGTGGCAGCGGCTGATGTGCCTGCCTTGCTGGAATCGATGTTAGGCGCTGCGGTGGCTGAGATAGGTCGAACCACCGATGCTCACCGCAATTTACAAATTTCTTTCGACGGCAAAGTGCTGATCGATGAAGCTCTTAACGAACTCAAAGCGATATGGAAAAACGGCCTCACGCCCTATTATTAAAGTTCCCTGGAACGAATTGTGATGCAGAAACTGCCCGCGCTCTAGAAGCGGTGGGTTTCTCTGCGGATGTCTTGCCTATTTCCCAAGTGGAACCGAGCAAACTCGAAGCAGTGGACTTGGTGGTGCTGTCGGGTGGGTTTTCTTACGGCGATTATGTGATGGCTGGGCGCTTGGCTCAGTTGGTCAGCGAAAATGCTTTGGGAGATTCCTTGAAGCAGTTCCGCGATGCGGGTGGTTATCTGTTGGGCATTTGCAATGGCTTCCAGATTTTGACGCGGATGGGATTGTTGCCTGAAGGGAGCCTGATTCACAATGATAGCGGACGGTTCAAATGCAACTGGGTGAAACTGAAAAAAAGTGGGCTGAAAGACAGTCCGTTTTTGCGAGCTTTGCCAGATGAATTTGAGCTGCCGATTGCCCATGCCGAGGGGCGTTTTGTGACCAAGCAAGCGAGCGAAGCTGAGGCTTTGGTCGCTAGTGGTTTGGGGGTGTTGACTTACGCGGAGGACATCAATGGGAGTTTTAGTCAGATTGCAGGACTTCAAGATGAGAGTGGTCGAGTATTGGGCTTGATGCCGCATCCGGAGCGGTTTATGGAGAAGGCTCATCACTACGATCCTGATTGGACGAATGTGACGGGAGGAAAGCATGGCAGCGGGCATTATCTGTTCCAATCGATTTTTGAAGAAATTTCTAAGAAATAAGAAAGAGGGGGAGTTTAACCACGGATAGCACGGATAGCACGGATAAGAGAGGGCAGAAGAAATAAGAGAGGGTTTTTGCACGGTTAAGAGAAGAAGGATTTAGGGGAGAGAGATAGTTTTAAAAATAAGAGCTAGCATGAGTGAGGAATTTACATATAAGGGAGCAGGGGTGGACATCAAGGAAGCGGCTGCGTTGGTCGGCGATATCAATGATCTGCGTCAGCGCACGGAGGGTAAGCGATCACTGATGCAGGCTTTTGGTCTGTTTGCGGCGACCTATGATCTGAGTGGTTACGATGAGCCGGTGATCATGACGGGCTGTGATGGGGTCGGGACTAAGGTCGAGACTTTATTGCACTACGATGAATTGGAAATCGCGGGCAAGGATCTGGTGGCGATGAATGTGAATGACATTCTCACCACGGGTGGCGATCCGATCATGTTTCTCGATTATATCGGAGTGGGTCATATTGATAAAGAGAAAATCAAACGTCTGATATCTGGCATGTCCGAGCATTTGGCTGCTTGTGACTGTGTGCTGGCAGGTGGCGAAACGGCTGAAATGCCGGGCATCGTGCCCGAGGGTATGGTGGAGTTGGCGGGTTTTGCAATTGGCGCTGGCGAGAAGCGTGATCTGATCGATCCCACTCGAGTGGCAGTTGGCGATGTGTTGGTGGGTTACCCTTCTGATGGATTTCATGCCAATGGTTGGAGCCTGATCCGTCGGATTCTGGATGCCTACGCAGATGACTTTAGTGAAGAAGAAATCCGTGCGATGCTGGCGCCGACGCGCTTGTATCACGATGTGGTGGCGGGCTTGAAAAAGGCTCAGGTCGATGTCAAAGCGATGGCTCATATCACTGGAGGAGGACTGCCGGAGAATCTCGAAAGAGTGACGGGTGACAATGGCGCGGATTTAAAAATTCCTCGTTGGGAACTCGGTGCGATCCCCAAAGTATTGAAGCATGTGAAAGATGCTGAGGCGGTGAATACTTTTAACATGGGCTTCGGCTGGGTGGCAGTCGTGCCTGCAGCTCAAGCGGAGGTAGCCGTGGCGTGTCTCGATGGGGCTTTGGTGCTCGGCACGGTGGTTCCCGAACATGGGGTGAGAGTGACGGTGGGCTGAAGTGGTGGGAGTATTTGAGATTTAAAATTTGAGATCTGAGATTAAGCGTGAACCTATTTTAATGGATGAGTGATTCAATCGGACATGAATGTGGTTTGGCTTTTATTCGGCTAAAAAAGCCGTGGGCGTATTATTACGAAAAATACGGCACCTCGCTGTGGGCTTTCAATAAGCTATTTTTGCTGATGGAAAAACAGCACAACCGAGGTCAAGACGGTGCGGGCATTGGTTGCTGCAAATTGAACATGCCGATTGGGCAGCCTTATTTGTTTCGTGCGAGAAGTTCGAAGCGCGAGTCTTTGTCGCGGGTGATTCAAGAGCAGCAACAGGCCTTTGATAAAATGTCACGGCGCGGTATTCTTGATCATGCGGACCCTCAGAGTGTGAAATCTAAGTTCGAATTCGCTGGAGAAATTCTGCTAGGGCATTTGCGCTACGGCACCTCGGGTGGATTTGGCACAGGCTCTTGTCATCCGCATTTGCGTCGCAGCAACTGGCCGACTAAAACGCTGATGATATTGGGTAACTTCAATATGACCAATGCTGCTGACCTGAATCATCATTTGATCAATCGCGGGCAGCACCCAGTTTTTGGCATTGATACTCAGACCGTGATGGAGGAGTTTGGATATCATTTGGATGAGCAGCACGACGATCTTTATCGCCGCGAGCGAGATAAAGGCACGGAAGGGCGCGAGATCCCCGGTATCATCTCCCGTGAGCTGAACGTGAAGGAGATCGTTTCGGAATGTGCTTCTATCTGGGATGGCGGTTATGCTATTGCTGGTGTGGTCGGCAATGGTGATGGTTTTGTTTTTCGAGATCCGAAAGGGATTCGTCCTTGTCATTATTACGAAAACGATGAGTTGATCGCTTTTGCTTCAGAGCGTGTGCCTTTGATGACAGTTTTTGATGCCGATGTCGATGAAGTCTCCGAGCTTGAAGCGGGCCATGTGGCGGTGATGAAAAGCAGTGGAGAGATCAGTTTTCAGCGCTTTGCGGAGCCAGAAAAGTTAAGTCCTTGTTCTTTTGAGCGCATTTATTTTTCGCGTGGCAACGACCCTGCTATTTATCAAGAGCGTAAGGATCTAGGAGCTAACTTGGTTCCGCAGATATTGAAGGTGATCGATAATGATCTTGAAAATGCGGTGTTCAGTTTCATCCCGAATACGGCAGAGATCGCTTTTCAGGGAACGATGCACGGTTTGCGTTTGCACCGTCGTCAAGAGGTTCATAAGGCTTTGATTGAGGGAGTGAAAGAGGGGACTCTGACAGAGCAAGGTATCGATGAGTTGATTTTACGCAATTGGCCAAGAGGCGAAAAAATCGCGCACAAGGATATCAAGTTGCGGACCTTTATCAGTCAGGAAGAAGGGCGAGCTCAGTTGGTATCGCACATTTACGATGTGACTTATGGTGTGGTGAAACCAGCGGATAGTCTGGTGGCGGTGGATGACTCGATCGTGAGAGGAACGACCTTGCGGAGGTCTATTTTGAAGATTCTAGCGCGCACCAATCCCAAACAAATCGTGGTAGCTTCTACGGCTCCACAAATTCGTTACCCCGATTGTTATGGGATCGATATGTCGGAGTTGGGTAAGTTCATCGCCTTCCAAGCAGCGACGTCTTTGCTGCAAAAACGCGGACTGCAATCGGTAGTGGTGGAAACGTATCACGCTTGTATTGAAGAGTTGAAAAAGCCCGTCGAAGAGATGAGCAACTGCGTGAAGGCGATTTACGAGCCTTTCAGCCCCGAAGAGATTTCGGATGAGATTGCCACTTTGGTATCGCCTGACGATCTGACGTGGAAAGGTGAGATCAAGGTGATCTATCAAACGATCGAGAACTTGCATGCGGCAGTTCCAGACCATCAGGGCGATTGGTACTTTACCGGGAACTACCCAACGCCAGGTGGTTATCGAGTGGTGAATCAGGCTTTTGTGCAGTTCTATGAGAAGCGCGAAGGTCGCCCGTATGACGTTTGGTTTTAGGGGGAGGATAAGAAAAGAGGGGAACCGCAGATGTCGCAGATGAGCGCAGATAAGAGAGGGAGGATGGGCAAATTGATATGTAATGAAGATATAGCTGGAGGATATATTGCGGAAGCAATGTTGATTGATGATGTTAGCTGGTTGAGGGAAAGTGAGGGGATGCGGGATGCAATGGCATTGCGTGGCTTTGATGGGCGTGGATAAGAGGGGGATTGAGTGGGGAACAGAACGGATTGCCAATCCGTGCCACTATCATGAGCGCAAATTTGAGATTGGAGGGCGGACAGGAATGTTTGGCCGCCTGTGAGGTAGTCGGTGGCTTACGCGATCAGTTCGTTGATGGGGAGGCCGCCGAACTGGGAGAGTTGTTTGAAGCGGCCGCCGTGATAGAAGGTGAGTTTGTTGTCGTCGAGGCCCATCAGTTTGAGGATGGTGATGTGCAGGTCGCGCACGTGATGCACGGTGTCGATGGCTTCGCTGCCGGTTTCATCGGTGGCGCCGATGGTGTGGCCGGCTTTGACGCCGCCGCCTGCCATCCATACGGTCATGGCTTTGGGGTTGTGGTCGCGTCCGTAGGAGGTGCCGCCGCCGCGCAGGCCGTTGTCGGGGGTGCGGCCGAACTCACCACACCAGACGATGAGGGTTTCGTCGAGCATACCACGGTTTTTGAGGTCTTTGATCAGGGCGGCGATCGGTTGATCGACGGATCGGATCAGTTTGCCGTGGGATTTCTTGATGAAGTTATGGGAGTCCCAGTTGCCTGCGTAGAGTTGCACAAAACGCACGCCTTTTTCGACTAGGCGGCGGGCGAGCAGGCATTTGCGGCCAACTTCGTTACAGTGGGATTGGCCAATACCGTAGAGGTCTTTGGTGCTTTGGTCCTCGTCTTCGATGTCGAGGATGCCGGGGACTTCCAATTGCATGCGGAAGGCTAACTCATAGCTGTCCATACGGGCTTTGAGCTCTGCGTGATCGGGGTGGGTGGCGGCGTGTTGTTGATTGAGTTGATTGAGTAAATTAAGGTTGCTCTGTTGGTGTTCGCGGGTGATTCCTGCGGGTGGTTTGAGGTCGAGGATTGGCATGCCTTTGGGGCGTAGGGGAGTGCCTTGGAAAGACGCGGGCAGGAAGCCGTTGCCCCAATTGGCGGGGCCGCCTTGTGGGTGGTTGCTCTCGGGTAGGACGATGAATCCGGGTAGGTTTTGATTCTGTGAACCGAGGCCGTAGGTGATCCAAGACCCCATGGCGGGGTCGCCACTGAAACGACTGCCGCTGTTCATCTGATACATGGCGGTAGGGTGGTTGACGGAGTCCACTTGGCAACCGCGATAGAAACAAAGGTCGTCGGCGACGCCTGCGAGGTTTTCCCATAAGTTGCACATGTCGGCTCCCGATTGTCCGGCTTTGATGAAATCGAAAGGACTTTGCACGTAGTAGCGCTTGCCTGTAGCCATAGCGGAGAGCATTTTGTCATCGCGGACAAACTCCTTGGCGTGCAGTTGCTGCAGTTTGGGCTTGGGATCGAAGGTGTCGATGTGTGAGGGACCGCCTTCCATCATTAGGAAAATGCAGGACTTGGCTTTGGGGATGTAGGAGCCAGCAGCTGGAAGCCCATTGTGTTGGTTGCTTGCCGCTAGTCCTGTTCCGCTAAGTAGGTCGGTTAGAGCTATGCTACCTAGACCGGTTCCGAGTTGATAGAGGAAATCTCGACGTTTGAGCGATGAAGTGGGGTTTTGCATGGTTTAATAGATGTAAACAAATTCGTTGGAATTGAATAGCGCGAGGCAAATGTCTGCCAGTGCGCGTGTTTTGATATCGACGTCTGCAGCTTGCAGATCGGGGATGTAGTCTTGGTAGATTTCTAGGTATTCGGTGTATTGGAAGGATTCTCCGGTATTTTCTTCTTTGGCGTTTTGCACTATTTTGATAGGGATCTCCCGAACAGCGATTTTTAAATTAAGGTGTTTTTTTTCTCCAGTTTGCCAGTGATCTAAGCAGGATTTGAGTTCGCTTGCTCGTGCGGGACGACCGTAAACTCGGTAGAAAGCGGCGTTGATCACGTCGCCGCGACTTTGGTATTGTTGTAGCAGATGATGCGCGAAAGCTAAGGAGCGATCATAGCTCTCTTCGCTATTGAATAGACTGAAGACTTGAGGGGTAACAGTGGAGCTGTTTCTAGCTTCGCATGATTGATTGGGGCTGGGTTGGTTGAAGGTTTCCATGAAGGGGTCGCGCAGTCCTCGTATCACTTTGGCGTAAACGGTGCGGCGGTTGCGTTGCTCTGGTTTTGCATTGGGTTGATAGGAGGGGGCGAGGGTGCCCATGACTAGGCGTGGTTGCAAGGCTGCTTCGAGGTTGATGTCGGGACGAATGGGGATGCCACCCATCTCAGGATTCAATTCGCCTGAGCAAGCGAGCATGCTGTCACGCAGTTCTTCGGCAGATAGACGGCGTTCTGTGAAACGTGCGTAGAGTTTTGAATGAGGGTCTTTTTGTGCTAAGGTTTTTGCTTTTGGGTGTTGGGAAGAGCGACGATATGCTTCGGAATTCATGATGATGCGGTGCAGCGCTTTGATTGACCACTGTTGTTTGATGAATTGCGTGGCGAGCCAATCGAGTAAATCGGGGTGAGTGGGTTTTTTGCCTGTGGCTCCGAAGTTGTTGGCATTGCCTGCGATGCCTTTGCCGAAGTGTTCTTGCCAGATGCGGTTGACCATGACGCGTGCGCTTAGGCTGTTGTTAGGTTGGGTGATCCAGTTCGCTAAATCGCGGCGTCGTCCTGTAGGGCTCGTTGTTATTTTACTGCTCTGGTCGTAGGGGACTGCACTGATGATGCCGGGGGTGACTTCTTTGGTAGGGGCAAAGGGGTCTCCACCGCCGAGAATGTAGCTTGCTTCTAGGGTGCCCTGTTTCAGTGGTTGCTTTGGCATATTGAAGCGGCTTTGCACATTACTGACGTTTTTTGTGCCTCCTACGTAGGTCGAGAAGGCGATGGCTCGGTATTGATCGAGCTGCCACTGGAAGCGGATTTTGTTTTTCCTTGCGATGCGTAATCTGCCGATTTGCGCTCCGCTGAGACCTGCCCACTGTGGCGGG
>JAKISY010000075.1 GCA_021648365.1 Verrucomicrobiales bacterium | reverse complement strand
GGGGTGGGGCACGTGGGGGCTAATAATTTGAGTGACAACCGTCCTCACATGGGGATCTTTTTCTATGGCAACGAGCATCTAATTGAGTTGAATGAAATCCACCATGTTTGCCAGGAGGCGGTCGATGCTGGGGCAATATACAATGGACGCGATTGGACGATGCGTGGCACCATCATCCGTCATAACTATCTGCATCATCTGTATGGCTTGGATGACAAAGGCAGTGAGGGTATTTATCTTGATGACATGGCAAGCGGTATGTTGTTACAAGGCAATGTTTTTTTTGAGGTTCATCGAGCATTTCTTATTGGTGGAGGACGAGATGTGACAGTGGAGAACAATATCATCATTGATTGTAAAATAGGCGTTTATGTCGATGCGCGTGGCTTGGGCTGGGCTAAATATTCTATCAATGCGACGATGAAACCGCGACTCGACGCGATGCCGATTGAGTCGGAAGTCTGGAGGTCTCGTTATCCGCAACTGCTGACTTTGTGGGGCGATGAACCTGGTGCTCCCAAAGGAACCGTGGTGCGAAAAAATGTAGGTATCGATAGTGAAGTCGATGCTGTTCATAAAGTTGCCAAGCCGTATGTGACGGTTGAGAATAATCGGCAACTAAGTCGAGCAGAAGCGGGATTTGTCAACGGAGAGAAGCAAGATTTTCGGCTGATCAAAAATTCCAAAGTCTATGAATCTCTGCCAGATTTTCAGCCGATTCCATTTGAGAAGATTGGACTGAAGGAGTGATATTGAGAGAGGAGTGTTTTCAAAGTGAAAAAGCTTAAGGTTTGCCGTTTTCATACATTTCTTCGATTTTCTCCGCAGTTAGGGCTGCGGAGAAAATAGCAAATTCATCTATAGCGCCGTTGAGGTTGCGGATGGCGAACCACGGGTCGTCGGCGAGCAGGGGCAATCCCCAATAGCCTAATTTCCCCTGCCCCGATTCGGGTAGTGTGAACGGCTCTTCCTGGAGTGATTCCCTCATGACTGACTTGTTTGCGGTTAATGAAATGAGTGATGCTTTGTTGTTCTGAATCAAAGGCTGAAGCGAGGTGGATCCAGCTCCTACTCATGGATTTGTCCCAGATAGAGGGGGAGGAATAAGTGTGAGCTCCATTTTTTTTCTTATCATCATGCATCAGCGTCAGCATGAGTGTGCCATCGTGTTTGATCTGCCAGTGGGTTTATCCAGTTTGGAAGTTGTCCGATAAAAATAGTGCGTTGTATTGACTGTCAAGGCTATCGATGCGCGCCCAGCAGACAAAGGGAAGTGAGCCAAATTCACCAGGAATAAGAACTCGCGTGCGGCTGCTAGTGGGTTTGAATTCCAAGGCGTGTTTGAGCTTAGCCCAGCGGCCAGCGACTCTGCGAGCCCCTACAATAGCACCGTCATATTCAGAACCGCTAGCGGCGACGTTTTTAAGTGTTCTGTGCCACGGACTGTGTTGATCAAACGTATAATATGCTATCAAGCGGGGATCTTTACGCAGTTCATGAGAATAAGTCTGCCATTTATTAAAATGCGATTGCCCTGATTGATCAAAGCGATCGTCGAGATCGGAAAGTGATATAAAAGTTTCAGGTCTGGGCACTTGCGTAGTGGGTAAGCGACTGGAGAGTTCATACCCTTGTCCGGTTTTGGCTGCAAAAAATGAACTTGAGCAACTAAAGGCGGCGAGCAAAGTGCTTTCTGTTGCAAAGGTGGAGGAGCTGAATTTTGAAGGTTTTGTGATTAATAAAGACCAACGAGTTTGTGTGAATGTGATGGTAGTCGATGATGGCGGAGAGATCATTCGGCAAATACGTGAGTTCATTGATGTGCCTCAAACAATGAGGATTTATACCGATTGGTCGTATTACACTAAAGAAAAAGATGCGAAAATCATTGTTCAATTTGATGGTGATTTCAAAAGCTTAAAAACTTCGAAAATAAAAATTGAAGTCTTTACAGCAGGTTACATGAAATCTCCACGGATCAAAAAAGCCTTTTTACTCAAAGGGGTCGAGAAGCAACAGATTTTCAATCTTCCTATCAAACCGTTACGTCACGAGAAAATTTATACCGTAAGAGCGACATTGCTAGATCAAGGTGATGAAGCTCTGATGCAGGCGGAAACTCTGTTAACCACGCGCCCGCCAGCAACAGTTACTGAAGTTAAAGTTAACCGGATCAACAGAGGGGTCTATGTCAATGGTGAACCGTTTCTTCCTTATGGTATTTTAGTCGCAAATTTGAATGAAGAGCAACTGAAGTATTACAAAGAGTGCGGGTTTTCTTCCATCCAATTTATTGGTCATTGGAATAAGCTTGAGACTAATTTAAAATTTCTTGAAAATTGCCAAAAACTAGGAATCAAAGCGCAGTCCTTTCATGTGGCCCGACCTTACACCAGTGATGCAGCCGAGGCAGTGAAGCACTACAGCGCGTTCTCGAGTTTTGTGGGATTGGTTCCCAATGATGAAACTCCCAATAGAATCGCTTACCAGAGGGCAGCTAGAGTCAAGGCAGCTTCGCCTATGACGCTTAATTTAACTAATCACAATGTTAATTCCTATCTCGCATTTTCCAATCGTATTGACGGCTTTCCTGGAGACGTCCAAACCCGTGTTCACTTGGTTGCAGTCATCCGAACGGTTTTCAAAAGAGCCTACGCCGCAACAGTTGACTTGGCAGACCTATGTAGCCTTGGTCAATCATAGTGTGGGATTCACGTATTTTGGAGCCATTCCGAATAGTAAAAGAGTATGGGCACGCATGCAAAGCCTGAACCGTGAAGTGCAGGCTTTAAAGCCTGCGTTGTTTTCCATGAAAGAAGATTTGATAGTCATGGGACTAGATGATGCAACGAAGGGTAATATTCGAATTCTCGCTAAAGAGGCGAATGACGAATATATTATTATTTGTGTCAATAACAGTTTCTATCCCGTGGATGCTAAAATTGACTTGTCTCAAATTGGAATCTCAAACCTCAAAAAAGCAGAGTTGTTATTTGAAAATCGAAGCGTTAAAATAGATGGCAAGATGCATTTGCAAGATACGTTTAAACCATTTGAGAGGCATGTGTATAGGCTTCACGCTGCAAATTAGGAATTAGTAATTTTCGATAATCGAAAGTCAATAACGACAATATACAGGTTGATCAGGCAGGAAGAAGATGTATTTTGTCCCGCTTTTTGAGTAATTTAATTGTATGAAATCTTTCTATCCTCTGAAATCGTATTTGCTTCTTTTATTGGTTCTGTTTTCCCCCGTGGTCTTAAGGGCGCAAGACAAAGGCGCATTGCCAGCAAAGAACCTGAGCTTGCTGCCAGGATTCAAAGCGGAGTTGATTTACACGGTGCCGAAGGAAGAGCAGGGCTCATGGGTGGTATTGACTAAGGATGATAAGGGACGCCTTTATGCCAGTGATCAGAAAGACAAGGGGCTGTATCGCATCACGGTGACGCAGAGTGCAGGTGGCAGCAAAGCTACGGTAGAAAAGGTGCTGGTGGATTTATCTGGAGCGATGGGTTTGAAGTGGGCTTTTGGCGGATTGTATGTGCATGTCGGTGGCAAGGGATTGTTTAAACTGACGGATTCGAACGGTGATGATCGCTTGGATAAAATTGATCAGCAACCAGGGGCGGTAGGCGGCGGTGAGCATGGTAATCATGCAGTGGAATTAACCGAAGATGGCAAGCAGCTTTATGTGATCGCGGGTAATCACACCAATCTAATGGAGGACTATACTTCGCGGGTGCAGTCGTGGGACGAAGATTTGCTTTTGCCACGTCAATGGGATGCGCGTGGTCATGCTCGGGGGCGCAAAGCGCCCGGCGGTTGGGTGACGCGTTATGATACCAACAAACGAACTTATGAAGTTTATACGATAGGCTTTCGCAATGAATATGACATCGCCTTGAATCGTAACGGGGATCTGTTTACCTACGATGCGGATATGGAATGGGATATGGGCATGCCTTGGTATCGTCCGACACGGATCAATCAAGTGGTCAGTGGTGCGGATTACGGTTGGCGCAGTGGTTCGGGGAAATGGCCAAATTATTATGAAGACAGCCTTCCTCCGGTGGTAGAGATCGGACCGGGATCGCCGACTGGGTTAACGGCGGGTACTGGCGCGAAGTTTCCTGCGAAATACCAAGACGCGATTTTTGGATTGGATTGGACCTTTGGAACCATTTACGCCATTCACCTCCAAGCTGATGGTGCAGGGTATAAAGGAACGAAGGAAGTTTTTGTGGCGGGCGCGCCACTGCCAGTGACGGATGCGGTGATCGGAGACGATGGGGCGATGTATTTCACCATTGGTGGACGTGGAGCGCAGTCGGCTTTGTATCGGGTGACTTATAACGGAGATGAATCTACCGAAGCTTCCGGTAGTAAACCAGACGCGCACAGTTCTCTGGCGCAAACCTTGCGTCGCAATCTGGAGGCCTATCATGGAAAGAAGGTGAGTTATGCAGTGGATGAAGCTTGGCCGCATCTAGGCAGTAAAGATCGTTTCATTCGTAATGCGGCGAGGGTAGCGATTGAATCCCAACCAGTGAGCGAGTGGCGTGGTAAAGTGATCAGTGAAAAAATCCCACAGATCAAGATCACTGGAGCGGTGGCATTAGCGAGAAGTGGAGAGGCTGCGGATCGAGAGCCGTTGGTGAAAAGCTTGCTTGAGTTGGAGCCTACAGGTTTGGAGAAAGGGCAGTTGCTTGGATTGTTGAGAGCGTATGCGCTGACTTTTATTCGTTTGGGAAAACCTGATGAAGGGGAGAGACAGAAATTGATCGCTGAGCTGGATCCCTTGTTGCCATCCAAGGACGGTGACGTGAATACGGAATTGATTCGGGTATTGGTTTATTTGGATGCTCCGAGCGTGGCGGGTAAGGCGATGGCGTTGATCAATCATCCTAGCAAACCCGAGGTGCCGGAGTGGGGGGATTTGATCAAACGCAATGCTTCCTATGGCGGCACGATTGCTAAGATGTTGGAAAACCCAGCGCCTTTGCGCGAGATGAATTATGCTTTCATGCTGAGGAATTTAAGACACGGTTGGACGATTGAACAGAGAAAGCAGTATTTTACTTTTCTCAATGGGGTCGCTAAAAATTATCAAGGTGGCGCTAGCTTCCCTGGTTTTTTGGAAAACATTCGAGAAGAAGCTTTGGGCAATTGCAGTGATGTCGAGCGCAAGGCGGTGGCGAGTATCACTGGGGAGAATTTCAACCCAGTGCCGGATTTTGAAATCAAGCCAGCTAAAGGCCCTGGCAAGGTGTGGGATCAAGGCGCTGCGGTGGCGGCAACACGAGGCGGGCATCTGCGCAAGAGTGATTTTGAAAGCGGACGTAATTTGTTTCACGCTATTGGCTGTGCGGCTTGTCATCGTTTTGATGGCATGGGTGGGGCGATTGGTCCCGATTTGACCAGTGTGCGTAACAAGTTTGATGTGCCGTATATGATCGAGTCGATCATCGAGCCGAGCAAAGTGATTTCGGATCAGTATGGCTCGAGCGTGGTGACTCTGAAAAATGGAGAGGTGCTTAGCGGCCTAGTGGTCGAGGATGGGGATGTATTAACCGTGTATTCCGCAGATGTGAAAGCGGAGGGCAAAAAGGTCAAACGCGGTGAAGTGGTTTCGATTAAGGAGTCTGAGATTTCTCAAATGCCACCGAGTCTGATCAATATGCTGAATCCGCAGGAGTTGGCTGACTTGATGGGTTATTTGATGAGCGGTGGAAATCGCAAAGCGAAGGTTTATAAATAAGGGGGGGCGAAACCTTTGTCCACGAAGTCCACTAAGAGGCACGAAGGTGGAGGTTCTTTTACCACAGAGGGCACAGAGTTCACAGAGACCGGAAAGTGAGGATAGATAGCCGAGCGGAGCGAAATTGGTGACTTGTAAGGTGTCAAGCGAAGCGACCAAATTCAAAGGGCACAGGGTTCACCTCAAAAGACGCAGAGGTGAGAAAGGATTGAGGAAGAGTAATGAATTTACATGGATAGAAAGGATGAACAGGATCAGAGGGGATGTAAAAAACTCAGAGGTCTTGTGAATTTAGATATCCTGTGCATCTCGGTTATCCATGTGAAAATTCTTTTTCTTCAAATTTAGTGTTCCTTGGTGTCCTTCGTGGAAAGTTTTTCCTCTTCATCTCTCACGGAAGCGCAGTCGATAGGCGCGTGGGGTCATGGCGGTGATTTTTTTAAAGTGACGAGTGAAGTGACTTTGATCGTGGTAGCCAACTTCTACTGCTATTTCTCCTAGGCTTAGTTCGCTGTGGGTGAGTAATTGGCGCGCGTTTTCTATTCTGAGGCAATGCAAAAATCTGGTGGGGGTCATGGCAAAGATCATCGCGAAGCTGCGGTTGAAGTGAGTGGATGAGAGACCTGCGAGTTCAGCCATTTTGGTCATGGAGATGGGTTCGTTGTGATGTTTTTCAAAATAACGAATCACGGGTGACAAGGCTTTGAAGTGCCGCATTCGATCTTTCGGAGTTTTGATGGCAAAACGCACTGCAGCGATTCCTATCACCTTGCCTTGTAGGTTTTTGAGCGGAATTTTGCTTTGTCTGAACCAACCAGGGCGACCGTGTTGATCGATGATGAACCAGATACGATCATTCAGCGGGATGCCCTGTTCGATCACTTGGCGATCTTCTGCGAGATAGGAGTCGGCAAGGGCTGCAGGATGAAAATCGGTATCCGTTTTGCCTAATAGCTCTTCTGCTCGGTCGAGGTTTTTTGCCCCCAGCATGGCTCTGTTGGCGGCAGTGTAACGGCTATTGAGATCTTTGGCGTAAAAAATAACTCCAGGCAGGCTGTCGAACAATTCGATTAAAGAGCAGGCGATGGGGTTGTCTTTGAAATAAGACTGCTGACTGACCAGGGGGAGATTGTTTTGCTTCATGGTCAAAACATACCAAGAATAGAGCTTTGCGCTACCAGACAATTTGCTGAAAATAGTTCATGGTATGGCATGCGCTGCTTTTACCCATCCTCTTATCTGACAACGAGTTTGTTAGTTTTGTTTTTTTCTCACACGAGCAATCTGATGGCTGAGAAAAAAAAGGTGAGTTTCAGTCATGATGTTTTGCCTTTATTATCAGACCGTTGTTTTCACTGTCACGGTCCGGATGAAAGTCATCGTAAAGCCGAGTTGCGGCTCGACCAGGAAGATGAGGCTAAAGGGGAGCGTGATGGATCGAGGATGTTGGTGCCAGGTGATTTGGCGGCGAGTGAAGTCTGGCAACGGATCATCACCGCAGATCAAGATGAGCTGATGCCTCCGCCGGATTCGCACCGCAAGCCTTTGAATGAAAAAGAGCGTGCTACCTTGCGTCAATGGATATTGGAAGGGGCTGAATGGGGCAAACATTGGGCTTTTGAAAAAGCGAAACGACCTGCCGTGCCCACCCTGAGTCAACATCCCATCGATGCGTTCATACTGCAAAAGTTGAAATTGGAAGGACTGAAGCCTTCACCACCAGCGCCAGCACACACTCAACTTCGTCGGCTTTCTTTTGATCTCACGGGCTTGCCACCTAGTCCTGCACAAGTGGATGAGTTTGCGAAAAATCCTAGTGAGGAGAATTGGCAGAACTTGGTAGATGACTTGTTGCAATCTCCGCATCACGGAGAGCGACTGACGATGTGGTGGCTGGATGCGGCGCGCTATTCTGATACGGATGGTTTCCAATTGGATGCTAAGCGCAGTAACTGGCCATGGCGTGACTGGGTGCTGCAAGCCTTCAATAACAACATGCCTTTTGATCAGTTCACCCTTGAGCAATTCGCTGGCGACTTGCTTCCAGATGTCACGCCTGAGAAGATCCTTGCGACGTGTTTTCATCGCAATCACATGACCAATGGGGAAGGGGGACGCGATCCTGAGGAGTCTCGCATCGATTACGTCATTGATCGGGTGAACACCACTGGCACCGTTTGGTTAGGGCTCACTCTGGGTTGCACTCAGTGTCACTCGCATAAGTTCGACCCTATTGCGCATAAGGATTATTACAGTCTATTCGCTTTTTTTAACAGCATTGATGAAGACGGCAGGGCTGGCAATAAAGCCAAACCTTATCTGAAATACCGTTCGCCATTCGCTCAACGTGCAGTGGAGGAAACAACTGCTTATGTCAGTAAACAGCAAGTCCTGGAAGCCGCTGCACGAAAAAAAGCTGTCGCTAAGTTTTCGCCTTGGTTAGAGAGCCGGTGGAAGCACTTGCCGGAAAATTACCGTGCCTGGCATTCATTGAAACCTAGACTAGTCACTTCGAGTGATGGCAGTTCTTTCCAAACAGAAAAAGAGAACATCATTCAGACGGTTGGACTGAAACCCAAACAAGATGATTATTCAGTCATCGCAGCGATGCCGAAATCGATTAAACGTATCACTGGTTGGAAACTCGAAATTTTCCCTCATGTCAGCCACACGGACGGCAAACTCTCGCGTGGCGAAGACGGGGAATTTATCCTGAGCAACGTAAAGTTGCTGGTGCAAAAAAGAGGGGTATCTCAAGTTCGTGAAGTAGAGATCACTGGAGCCATTGCAAATTTTGAACCTGACAACAAAGATAAAAAGCGTCAATATGGCAAGATCAAAGACACTCTCGATGATGATCCTCGCAATGGGTGGACGACTTCCTCTGGAGATCCTAGACAAAAGCATCAAGCGGTTTTTGAACTCAAGCAGCCACTGTTGCTTGCTGCTGATGAAGAGCTGGTTTTTGTCCTCCTGCACCGTTCGACTGGAGGAAATGCTAATATTGGCAGGTTCCGCATTTCAGTGAGCGATCAGAGTGGCGAGACGGTGAAGGGTCTGCAAACGGCACCGCTCGAGGAGCTAGCCAAAAGTGAGCTGACCGCACTGGAGGCTATTGACGCTAAGCTGCGCGAACGCTTGTTGGCTCAGTTTTTACTCGACGATTCGGTCTATCAAAAATCGCTCAATGAACTGGAAGTTGCGAAAGTTCAGCTGGTTGAAGTTAAAAAAAGAAGCAAAGAGCTTTCCGTTATGGTGTTGGCAGAGCGTAAGGAAAAACGCGATAGTCATGTGCTCATTCGTGGCGTTTGGGATGCCAAGGGTAAAAAAGTGCAGCCGGGAATTTTGCCAGCTATTTTGCCTTTGCCAAACAGTAAGGATCTCACTCGGGTGGATCTTGCCAAATGGCTCACTTCGCCCGATAACCCATTGACCGCACGAGTGATCAGTAATCACTTGTGGCAAATCATGTTTGGTTCTGGCTTGGTGCGTTCTCCGGATGATTTTGGTTTGCAAGGAAAGATGCCGACGCATCCAGATCTTTTAGATTGGTTGGCAGTGGAACTGGTAGAGAGCGGTTGGGATCTACGGCATATTCTGCGGTTGATAGCCACCAGTGAGACTTATCGTCAAAGCAGTCATGTCACTCCAGATTTGCTAGCGCGTGATCCGCAGAACCTGTTGCTCGCTCGTGCACCACGCTTCCGTTTACCTGCTTGGATGATTCGTGACAATGCACTCGTCGCTGCGGGTCTGTTGAACCCCGCCATTGGTGGCCCTCCCGTCAAACCTTGGCAGCCGAAAGGTGTTTGGAATGAAATTTTCATGGGGCGGCTCACTTACCAGCCCAGTGTGGGACCGGCACAGTATCGGCGCACCCTTTATGCCTTTTGGCGACGATCCAGTGCGCCGACTTTTCTTTTTGATAGCGCCCAGCGCCGAGCTTGTTCGGTGGGTATTAGTCGCACCAATACTCCGCTGCATGCGCTCACTTTGTTGAACGATACGACGATGTTAGAAGCTTCGCGGGTTTTGGCGGAGAAAAGCTATCAACATTCGAGTGAGCTTTTGGCGAGTATGCAATACCTTGCTCTTCACATCTTGAGTCGTGAGTTGAAAGCTGACGAAGTGCTTGTCTTCAAACGCGAACATCAACGTGCCTTGAATTATTATTTGGCTAAACCTACGCAGGCTTCGTTGCTGACCACGGTGGGGCAACAGAAAACGCCGGATCAAAAAAACGCCCCTCGCATCGCTGCGCAAATGACCATTGCTAGCATGATGTTGAACCTCGACGAAGCTATCACCCATGAATAACATTACTACCCATCTCAATCGCAGGGTTTTCCTACAACAATCAGGACTTAATCTCGGGGCGATGGCTCTCGGCAGTCTGCTCGGGCGTGAATCTGCCTCGGCGGCGTCTTCTGCTATCTCGTCTTTGGATCTGCCACAGTTGGCGCCCAAAGCTAAGCGAGTCATTTTTTTGACACAGTCGGGAGGGCCTTCACAGTTGGAGCTTTATGATCATAAACCTGGCCTGATGAAGTGGGCAGGGCAGGAGTTACCAGAAAGTGTGAGGCAGGGGCAACGGCTAACCACGATGACAGCCAAACAGAAACAGCTCATCCTTCCGGGAATCACCAAGTTTTCTCAACACGGCAAAAGTGGTGCTACGGTCAGTGAATGGCTGCCGCATATAGGTTCGGTGGCGGATGAACTTTGTTTTGTGAAATCGATGGTCACCGATCAGATCAATCACGCGCCTGCTATGACAAAGATGCTAACCGGTCATCAGTTGCCGGGACGCCCTAGTTTTGGAGCTTGGACCAGTTATGGACTTGGCAGCAGCAATAAAAATTTGCCTGATTTCCTCGTTTTGATATCAAAAATGAAACGTGCCAGTGATCAGCCGCTTTACGATCATTACTGGGGCAGTGGTTTTTTGCCCTCACGGTATCAGGGGGTGAAGCTGCGCAACTCCAAAGACCCGGTGCTTTACCTGCGTGATCCCGATGGACTGCCGCGCGAGCTTCGGCGAGGCATGCTCGATGGCTTGGGCGAGCTTAACCGTAAGCGACTGGAACAAACCGGAGACCCTGAAATTGCCACTCGCATCAAACAATACGAAATGGCTTTTCGGATGCAAACCAGTATCCCAGAGTTGAACGATCTGCGTGACGAACCCGAATCGATTTTTGAGCTTTACGGTTCCGATTCGCGTCGGCCAGGTAGTTATGCTGCCAACTGCATTCTTGCCCGCCGACTCGCTGAGCGTGGGGTGCGCTTTATCCAGCTTTTTCATCCCGATTGGGATCACCATAGCCGGCTTCCTAGTTGGTGCACTGCACGGTGTCGTGACACCGATCAGCCTAGTGCGGCTTTGATCAAAGATCTCAAGATGCGTGGATTGCTGGATGAAACTCTGGTTATCTGGGGCGGGGAATTTGGACGGGGTGTGGCAGGACAAGGCAAGTGGGATAGCCCTGAAGCTGGGCGTGATCACCACCCGCGTTGTTTCACCATGTGGATGGCAGGTGGGGGGATCAAGCCGGGCACCACCTATGGCGCGACGGATGATTTCAGTTACAATGTGGTGGAAAATCCGGTGCATGTGCGTGACCTGCACGCCACTGCGCTCGAGTTGTTGGGGATTGAACACGAGAAATTTACTTTTCGCGCTCAGGGGCTCGACTTTCGTCTCACGGGAGTTGAACCGACTAAGGTGGTGAAGGGGATTCTTGCGTGATGGTAATCGCAGGTATGTTTATATGATAAGAAAGAGGTTTAACCACTGATCACACCGATGAACACTGATAAGAAAGAGGGGATAAACTCCGGCATTTTTAGAAAACAGATGATACAACGCAGGAAATTTTTAACTAATACAGCTCTCACTGCGGCTTCTATGCTTGCTTCAGCGCCTTATATTTGTGCGGCGTCGAAGACCTCCTTCGACGGGACGGTCATTGGTCACGGGGAGCATCGTTACCGGGTGGATACTTTGTGGAGTCAGGCGGATCCAGAAAAGACACCGGTTAAGGATTGTCATGAAATGGTTCAGGCGGCTGATGGGCACCTTATTTTACTGACCAATCACCAACAGAACAATGTCTTGGTTTTTGAGCCAGACGGCAAGCTTGTTGATGCTTGGACGCTTAATTTTGGAGGGGCGCACGGGCTGTCGATTCATAGTGAAGCTTCGGGGGAGCAGTTCCTTTACATCACGGATGCTGGGGCGGGTAAGGTGGTGAAGACGACTTTGAGTGGGGAGGTGATCCTTGAGCTACCTAGCGCGCTTGACTGCGGTGCTTATAAAAAATCTCAGCCTTATCACCCGACGGAAACAGCGATTGGCCCCACGGGCGATATCTATGTCGCCGATGGTTACGGGTCGCAGTATATTTTGCGTTTTGATAAGGCTGGCAAGTTTATCAGTAAGTTTGGAGGCAAGAGCACTCAGGCGACCAACAAGGATAAATTTATGCAGGCTCACGGTGTGGCTCTCGATACCCGTGGGGCAGAGCCGTTGATCGTCTGCACGGCACGGATCAAGAATGAATTTAAGTGGTTCACTTTGGATGGCAATTACTCGCACAGCGTCTATTTGCCGGGGGCTTATGTTAGTCGTCCGGTTATATCGGAAAATTATCTCTATTCGGGAGTTTGTTTTGGATCTTATCAATATGATTACCGGATGTATCAAGGGCGTGGGTTTGTGACAATCCTCGACAAGGACGGAATCATTGTTTCCGCACCTGGAGGCAAGCAGCCGGTTTATGAGGGTAAAGATTTGACGGTGCTTTTACAGGATCAGGCGGTTTTTAATAACTGTCACGATGTTTGTATCGATACAGATCAGAATATTTACGTTTGCCAGTGGGCATCGGATAAGGTTTATCCGTATAAGTTACATCGGGTTTGAGAGCGGTTAGAGCGGCGGCAAAATAGAAATTCACCAAGTATCAAAATTTCGCCTTGATGATTGAGTGGCTATCTCGCCTTGCTCGATTGTCTCCGTGTCGCGCCGGCTGGCAGGAATAAACAGTTTTGCGCATTTTGGAGTATCTATTCATTAATAAAGGGTTCTGCAAATGAGGTTTCGCTGGAATTCTTGATTACATTTGGCATCTTGAACGGTAAGCTATGTCTGAGTTTTCCGTTTTTTCACATCTCACCACTGCAAAGACCGATCTCTATCGGGCGGCGCTACAGGCTTTTGCAACGGCGCGAAGCGAATTCGTGATTCACTTGCGCCCCAGTGAGGTGGCGAAGGTTGCTGGAATCGAAGATGCTGAGATCGAGCCATTGCTGGAGCAGTTAGCGGAGTGGGGGAATCTTGAGCGAAACAGGGATCACGTCGATGCTGTTTCGATTGAGGATTTTTATCGGACGCGCTATCTCTACCAACTTTCTGGTAGGGGGGAGGCAGCGGAACGGGCCTTGGTTATTTTCCAAGAATCAATCGACGAACCGGGCGAATTGCAAACTGAAGCTCTGCGGAATATTATCGAATATCTGGAGGCGATTCGGCGATTGGTGGAGTCGGGGGAGACTGATTTCTCGAAACTTCACCAACAGTTTAATCACCTGAATGCAAGGTTCGAGGAATTCACGCTTCAAGCGCAACGGTTCATGCAGTTTTTGCAAAGCACGATAGATTTGCATGGTTTGTCTGAGGTGGATTTTATTGATTACAAAGATCGTCTGATTGAATATCTGCAACGTTTTGTGCGGGAACTCGTTTCGTCTGCTAATGAAATCGCAGGTAAGCTGATCGAGTTGGAGCGGCTTGGGGTTCACCACTGTTTTGAGGGTGTGGCACGTCAGGCGCGGGCGGATGCGTTGGTGCCTGATGATGCGGAAAAACTTGCTGCCGAACGAACTCGTCGAGAGGGGCGCTGGGACGGACTGAAGCGGTGGTTCATCGGTGATCCGGATGGCCATTCGCAAGCGGAAACCTTGCGTGCACGGGCGAGGGAGGCGATCCCTTCTTTGCTCACGGCTTTGCAAAGTTTTCATGATCGACGGGAAACGGGAAGTGATCGAAATCAGGATTGGCGACGACTGGCGCAGTGGTTTGCTGAAATGCCAAATGATCCGATGGCACATCGCTTGTGGCGAGTGGCTTTTGCGATGGGATCCTCGCGGCATTTGCGCATCAATGAGGAAACGTTGGAACGACGTGATCAAGTCGACGAAGGACCGCGCACCAGTTGGCTGGCGGCGGAGCCAATGTGGCTGGAGCCTCGCTTGAGGAAATCGGGTCGAGTCACGCGAACGGGGCTGCCACCGGAGATCGTGGATTTTTCCAAAGAACGAGAAGCGCTGCAACGAGTAGCGGAGCTGGAAAATGAGCAGTTTGCCCAAGCTCATGCGATGCTGGTGACTCAAGGGGAAATGTGGCTCTCCGATTTTTCATTACTCGATTCGATCGCTTTTGATTTGCTCTTGGATATGCTGGGGCAGGTAGTGACGGCGGCTGGGAAAGCGGGTGAATCCGTTGCCTACCCGGTCGAGGGAACTTCGACGGATGGCTCGCTGACGATTGGCTTGTGGCCAGCGCGGGAGGACGGGGAGCTTGCTAGAATTGAAACGACCAATGGCACGATGACTGGCAGGAATTATCGAGTGACAATCAGGTTATCCGATGGGCTGGTGGTAGATCCGAAACTGACTGAGCTGTCATGAATGGAACAACGACATCAAATGTGCCTACGCGACTTTTGACCCAATCTGGTCGCCGGAAAAGGGAGCGGCTTCGAGATTTGGAGCGGGATATAGACCCAATAATCAGGGACGAGCGTCAGCGGGCCGTGAGAGCGCTTTTGCGCAAACCGCTGCTGGTGGACGAGGGCATGGATCGCGTGCTGGTGAATCGGCACAAGGAATGGCTGGGGCTGTGGTTTTCGCACCATGCGGGTTGGGAGCTGCATGTCGATCCCGAAGCTTGCCGCTTGGTGAAACGACCTGGCAATACTCTGGACGATTCGCGGCCATGCTGCGATCCTGGAGCAAAAAATACGCCGCTGACTCGGCGCGCTTATGTTTTCCTGTGTCTTATTCTTAGTATATTAGTCAGGGAGGGGCGGCAGCTTACTTTGCAGAGGATCGCGGACACATTGGCTGGAATTGGGCGAAGCGATTCGGTTTTTTTAGAAAATGAAATGTCACTGGAGCTTGACCGTCGTGAAACTCGACGTGATCTCGTGCATGCCCTACGTGTGTTGCACGATTGGAGGGTGCTGTTCGCTGTTGAGCGCGACGATGATGCTTACGTTTCGTCAGGTAAGGGGGATGTGCTCTACAATGTGAATCGTCCCGTTCTTTCCAGATTGCTCGCTGCACGCCAGCCGCCCTCGCTGGTTCGCTCGACTGATCCCGACGAGCGGATGCACGAGATTTGGCAAGGACAGGCGTCCTTGTCCGCCAGTGAATCGGAGGATTGGCGTTTGCGCGAGATGCGATGCGGTCTGTTTCGGCGACTGCTGGACGACCCGGTTTTGTACTATGAGGATCTCAATGACGCAGAGCAGGAGTATTTGGTGAAACAGCGCAGTCGCATGGTTAGAGAAGTGGAAAATGCGACTGGGCTTGTCGGCGAAATTCGTGCCGAAGGAATTGCCATGGTTGATCGTATTGGAGATTTATCTGACTACAGTTTGCCCGAAACTGGAACTGATGGGCATCTCACCTTGTTGCTGGCAACTTTCCTGGCTAAACGCTTGCGTAATGGAGACAGTGACCCGGTTTTGATTTTCGAGTTGGAAAGCGAAACCCGTCGTCTCGCCGAAGTTCATTCGACTTGGCGAAAAGATGCTCGTATCCCAGGTAGCGAAGCGGTGCTGACTCGTGAGGCTTTGGCTCGATTGCGAGCATTGGGATTAGTCCGCTTGATCTCCGCGCCAGAACCTGCCGTTGTGGTATTGCCGGCAATTGGTAGATTTGGATTGCGCGAACCGAAGGATAAAAAAATTGTCTTGCAGGAGGATTTTTTTTAATCAACCGACGACTAAAATGCAATCTGCATTGATTTTTTATAATAATACAGGTTCAGGAGGACTGTGAGTCGCGCAGTATCGAACCAGGAGTCATACTTTTCGCCAGCAGGAAGCTGGACTCACAAACCGAGCCGTGGACAAAAGTGGTTCACTCGATTTACTTGGATGAGTTGCTTGAGGTGCTAGAGACGGAAGACCCAGGGCACCCGTTGGTTGCAGTCTTTAATCCGGTGTTTGAAGCCGATAAAAGCGAGCTTGAAAAAGATGCAGCTAAGTATTATCGTCAGATAGAGGCAAGTCCGCTTGAGCCAATTCAGCGAGATGCGCTGCTTGCTGTTTTCACTAATTGGCTAATTGAACGATTTGGAAAAATAACGATAAAGGACCTGAATATGATACTGGAACTCCCCGATATAAAAGACACCGTTTGTGGACGCGAATTGTTGAATGAAGGTCGGCAAGAAGGAAAAGAAGATGCTCTCTCTCAGGCTGCGATCTGTTTTGCTGAGGGACGTTTTGGTGCAGTTCCTCATGAATTAGGTGCAGTGATAGAGTCGCTGTCCGTTAAAGATTTAGATTCTTTGATTAGGGCGCTGGCGGCATCATTGAAGACCTTGGATGATTTAAGACTTTGGTTGAAATCAAAATAAAATAGCTGAGGAAACCATCGAGTTCTCGCGCTGGTTTTTCACTTTAACAGAATTGTCGTGGTGAGCATTAATAGTTGGTTTTCACCCCGTGCCAGACTAGTATTTCATTTTTTAAAACTGTTTTCCGCTAATGTCTGAATCCGGATCCCTTGTTCATCGTTGGAAACCGGTGCGTAGCGGGCTGATCAATTTGTTCAAATACGAGGATCAGATTTTTCATTTCGAAAATGGTCACCTGCTCTTGCGCGGTGATAATGGATCGGGAAAATCACGGGTGCTGGCTTTGCAATTACCGTTTTTGCTGGATGGGGACATGTCACCTTTTCGAGTGGAGCCGGATCGTGATCCGGCGAAACGCATGGAGTGGAATTTGTTGATGGACAAACACGAACGACGTCGCGGTTACACGTGGATTGAGTTCGAGCGGGTTGATGAAAAAACGGGGGAGACGCTATATTTGTCCCTCGGCTGTGGGTTGGAGGCGAGGAAAGGTGGTGGGCGACCAGATAGGTGGTTTTTTATCAGTCAACAACGAGTAGGATTTGATTTTCCGCTTGTGAGGGAAAAACGGGTGCTGAGCAGTAAGGAGTTGGCTGCCAATTTTGAGCAGGCGGGTAAGGGCAGGATTATAAAAAAAACCGGCGAATATCGAACGGCAGTGGATGAGGCTTTGTTTAAACTCGGCGCACGATATGGTCCGTTGATTGATCTATTGATTCAACTTCGTCAGCCGCAATTGATGCGTGATATGAAAGACGAGGAGCTCTCTGCCCGACTTAGCGAGGCTTTGCCTCCGGTAGGCGAAGGTCTTATTGCTGAAGTCGCAGAATCGTTTCAGGGCCTCGACAGCGACCGCAAGCGAACGGATGATCATCGTGAAATTCTAGAAAGTGTGGAGGTTTTCCGTGACGGATACCGGCAGTATCTTGCAGTCGCGATTCGGCGGCTTTGCGAAGTGGTAAGAATAAAGCAAAGTCAATTTAAAGGTGCCACCCGGGGCTTGCGTGATATTGATGCTAAGATTTCAGCAACGAGCGATCAGTTGGAAGAAGCAGGCGAGTTGGCGGAGGTAGCAAAAACAAAACTGGCGAAGTTGGAAGCCGAAATTGATACTCTGCGTGACAGTCCGGAAATGCGAAGCAAACGCGATCTCGATCTAATTCGGAAGCGAGCGGAATCGGCTGAAGGTGAAGCTGAAAATGCGAGAGAGGACTTTGAAAAAGCAAGCGAAGCTGTAAAACAAGCAAGCAGGGATAGGGAAATGCGAGCTGAGATTTGTGAGCAACGTCGCGAAGAAGTGGAACGTGATTACCTTGCATTTGCGCTGGTGTTTGAGGTTATTTTTCCGAAAAGCGTGATGTTTTTTGACTGGATACGCGGCGATTTGGCAGAAGAAAGAACGGCTATCGAAGCATCCATCGTTGAAAAAGAGCGTAGTGTAAAACATTTGCGCGAACGAAACTCGCAAGTCGCAGCGGGGTCAGAGAAAGTGCGCGCAGAAAAAGCAGCGGTTGAACACTGCCAGTCGCAGGTAGATACCTCAACTGAAAACCTTGCTGAAACGGAAACAGCATTGAAGGGCGCTATTGATCAATTTTCCAAGGCTGTGACGCATTGGGAGCAGGGACTGAAAATTCTGCGTCCTCCGGTTTTTTTACCCGGAATGGAGTGGGGGGAGTTATTGGGGGACTGGCTTGATGAACGTCTAGGAGTGTTTGATTTTGAGACGAAATTGAAAAAGTGTCACTCGGAGATTCGAGAGGAAATCACTCGCTCGCTAGCCATTCTTACAACAGAGATTAATGAGGTCGAACAGCAAGAGGAAGAGATTCGGACGCAATTGCACGAGTTGCGGACGGGACGCCAATCGGAGCCAGTCTTGCCGATTTGTCGGGCGGCGAGGCCAAAAAATCGAGAAGGGGCGCCGTTTTGGAAATGGTTTGAGTTTCACGAAAGCATTCCTGATACCGAAAAAGCAGGTTGGGAGTCGGCGCTGCAATCGGCAGGTTTACTTGACGCGTGGATTTTTCCGAATGGAGAATCGGCACTAGATACTGTTGAGAACGATGATTTTCTCTACCAGAGGAATGATGAGGAATTGAAACAGGCATCCAGTCTTGCTGCTATTTTGAAACCTGTTGTGGATGAAGCTTCGGGAGTCGACGGCATCTTGAGGCAGATCGGAAATCACCGCGATGCGGCGCTGTGCTGGGTCGATAAAACCGGTCACTGGGCGAATGGTCCGCATTTTGGTCATTGGGAAAAATCGGCGGCTGAGTTTCTCGGTCACCAGGCGCGGGAGGATGCACGGCTCAGGCGCATTGCGGAGCTGGAGACGGGGTTGAAGGATTTTGAAAGAGAAATTGAGCAGCTCAAAAAAAGGCAAGACGAACAGAAGCAAAGGGATGTTGATCTAAGTGACGAAGTGGCGGCGGCTCCGTTGTTCAGATCATCGCTTGAGTTTGCTATCCGCGTGGACAGTGATCGCGATACTTTACTAGTTGCCAAAAGTGAGTTGGTCAAGGCAGTAGCGCGAGTTTCTGAAGTGGAACGCAAGCTCGAAGCTCTCGTTGAAAAACGTGACGCTGATGCAGTTGATATGGGATTGTCCGCATGGGCGCAGCCGCAGGCACTCGATGAGTTTTCTCAAAAGCTGAGTGATTTTAAAAACAGAGCTTCCGGTTTCTGGCCGCAGTGGCAGCGCTTTCGTGAGCACAAAGTTGAGCTTGATCTCGCCACTACGCGTGAAACCACCGCTAGGGAAACTGAGGCAGCAAAACGCATACGGCACGAGGAGAAGCGTGACGAAGCTGATCGAACTCGAACCGAGGTGGACACATTACTGGCGAGTGTCGGCGCGACGGTGGAGGAGTTGATGAACCGTCTCGCCCTGGCTGAAGGGGCTGCTAAAACAGCGAACGATGAATACGGCAAGGCCGATAAATCTATCCGCAATCATGAGATCGAAAATGCCAAATTGGGCGAAGCCCAGAATGCGGCACGTGAAAAGCGCGTAGCTTCAGAGACGGATCGCAACAGAGCGGTGGGGCGGATGGAGGTATTTGTGAAGGAACGATTATTTGAGGAGTTGGATGTTGATTATCAGCCGGATCGAGCAGAATTTTCTGCCACGGCAGCGGTGGATCTGGCTCGCCACATGGAGGAGAAATTAAAAGAGCACCCCTGCGACGATGAGCGATGGGGTTTGCTGCAAAGCGGAATTTCACGATCATTTGGAGAATTTTCCGATCAACTGATCAGTCATGGGCACATGCCGCAGATGCGAGTAATCGACGAAACGAGCGTGACAGTGGTTGATTGCGAATTTCAAGGAGAGCGACGCACCGTGCTTGAGTTGCGAGATGTCATAGCTGGTGAATTGACGAACAGGGAGAGGATTTTTGAGGAAAGCGAGCGTGAAATCATCGAAAACCATCTCATTGGCGAAGCGGCGATGGAATTGCAAAAACGGATTCGCTACGGTGAAGATTGGGTGGTGACGGTGAATTCTGAGCTCAAACGCGTGACGACTTCAAGTGGGATCCAATTGAAGTTTTCCTGGGAGGTGGCTGATTCAGATGATGAACGTCTGCGCGCAGTGCGGACTCTTTTTCTCAAAACATCGGCAACTTGGAGTGATGTAGAGAGAGATGAGATAGGTCAATTTTTGCAAAATAGAATCCAGTCGGAGCGTGAGGCTGACGACTCCGTTTCGTGGCGAGATCACCTCAGTCGTGCGCTCGATTACCGGACGTGGCATCGGTTCGGGATTTATCGGAAAATCGGTAGTGAAGCCAATTGGAAAAAACTGACTAAACGCACTTTTGGAACGGGTTCTGGTGGTGAAAAAGCAATGACGCTAACGGTGCCACAATTTGCCGCTGCTGCAGCACATTATCATAGTGCGGATCGTTATGCTCCTAGGCTTATTTTACTGGACGAGGTTTTTGTAGGTATCGATGCTCCGACTCGTGCCCGATTGATGGGATTGCTGGAGACTTTCGATCTCGATTATATGATGACAAGCGAACGCGAGTGGGGGGCATTTCCGAGTGTGAGTGCGCTGGCGATTTATCAGCTAGCGACCCGACCGAATTATAACTCAATAGCTGTGACTCGATGGGTGTGGAACGGGAGTGAAAAGCGGCAAGAGAAATCAGCTAGGGATGATTCATCGCGGGGGATCATTCCCGTCACGAAAGAAGGAGACAATGAAGAGTGAATCTCTCAGAATGTTGTTTCAAGAGCCAGGTCTGGACTGGTTACTTGAACGCCTTGTCCGGCGGATTGAACGGGGATCACCATTGGATACTGGATCATTGATTCGGAAAAACGCCACGACTGATGAGCGCCGGGCGATTGATGATTTATTCGGGAGGCGTAGTTCCAGCGGGCAGTCGTTGAATGTAAATTTGAAGAATTTGATCAGTCATCTAGCCATCGATGCGAGTGTTTTGAGAAGTGTCGTCATCGCCCTGCGCGGCCCCATTTCCAAGCTTCGTGAGTCTCGTGAGATTGAGGCTGGCGAGTGGAATAGGCTTTTTGCACGTTGGAAAAAACGGATTAAAAAAAAATCCTGGGCGACGAATTGGATCGAGGGTTTAGAGAAAAACGGTCAATTGAAACGAGCGGTTGGGCGCGAGGTGAAACTTGCGGATGAGCTTCTGTGTCAGGCTTGGACCATTCTCGACCCCGCCTCTCATGATGAAATATTTCTGGCCAGTCTCGCTGCGAAAATCACTGGCGATAGTCACGCACTGGATCGCGGTGAACCTCTTTCCAGTTTGTGCCTTCGCGCTATTTTTGAACGTGAGGGTATTGACGGAAATACCACCGCAGATAAGCGTCGCCAGGCATGGGCAAGCCTCGGTGTGACTGTTGATGATTTGAGCGCGCCGGTTTTGTGTTTGAATCTTCGAGCTACCTCTGGGAGTGATGCTGCCCCGTGGATTGATTGGCACGTCGCTCGAGGTGAGCCGTTTTTTTTGCCTTGGCGACAGGTGAGGGGATTTGATCCAGATCCGGAAATGGGCACTGTATTTGTTTGTGAAAACCCGGCTATCGTCAGCGAAGCAGCAACTCGTCTCGGTTCGCACAGCCGTCCATTGATTTGCACCAACGGTATTCCCAGCACCACAGTAAAATTCTTACTGAAGCGCCTTGCGGAGCGTTCGCTTGCGCTTCGTCTGCGAGCAGATTTCGACTGGGCCGGGATCAAAATCATTGATCAGCTCCATATCTCCGGTCACTCTGAATTGTGGCGCATGACTGCTGAGGACTATCGTCGCGGCAAGCCGAGTCAAGCTCTCACAGGCAAGCCGCATACTCCGACATGGCTGGGTGATTTGGGCAAGGTAATGAAAAAATCGGGTATGGCGGTTTACGAGGAAGAGCTGATCGATTTTTTGATTACTGATTTAAGACTTTGAAAAAGGGTTATTGTAATATGCTCCGAAATAAATACAAAGATGGATGAAAGCTCATGGTGGAGTGAAGATCGCACACATGGTTTCGGATAAACCGGATGGGTTCTTTCGGTCAAATCAAAAGAATCACCGTATTTCATAGTGGGATTTACTACAGAATAGGGGGGGGAATAATTGCGCAATCGATATAAAATAGTGCCTGTTAAGTATATACGGTAAGCAGGTTCTTGAGTAGTCTTGAAATGAAGTTTTATAGGATGAAACAAAATACTAGATGGCTAACAATTATTTTAGGACTGATTTTTTATGTCACTCAGCGATTTGTGCTGCACCTTCTGACTATGGGATTCAGCTCCACAGTGTGCAGAAGCGCATGGACAAAGCACCCGATGCCTGTCTGAAATAATTGGCAGCGTGGGGCTTGGAGGAGGTGGAAACCAGTGTTTTTACTAAACAGAG